>NZ_JALNUG010000019.1:0-105610 GCF_026540675.1 Bacillus sp. GC_Bacil_1 | reverse complement strand
AGGAGCCACAAGGCTCCTATTTTCTATTCAATCGTCTTCAGTAATAACTTTTTCAATAGTGGTTTAATCTTTAGACGTAAATCTTCAGCGTGATTTGCAACTAAGAAGTGATGGTTATAAATGTTTTTCATCAATTGATAAGTTGCTTCTTTCGCTTCGCCTTCTTCGATGAAGATACCGATTACTTCCATACCACTTTTACGCGCGAGTTTAACAGCTTCATGCGTATCTAAAATTCCGTCTTGTTGATAGTCTAGCGCAGAAGGCTCACCGTCTGTGAAGACTAGTAAGAATTTATGTTTCTCAGGTCTTTTGGCAAGCTTTTCAGAAACGATACGAATAATATATCCGTCGCGGTTATCTTCTTCTTCACGAAGTTGCATAATTTCTGGACCAACGTTTGGTAACGTTGAGTTTTTATAATTTACAACTTCATGGATAACGTTCGGCTTATCTTCAGGTTTAGCGCTAGAGGCATCTTCCCAAAATCCGCTAATAGCGTGCGGGATTTTTAAAGATTTTAAAGCTTCATGGAATAGTACAACACTCTTCTTCGTTTCTTCCATTTTGTTATACATAGAACCAGAACAGTCAACTAACAGTTGGAATGCAACATCGAGTTCTTGTGACTCTTGTCCTTTTTTATAAAACATCCGCGGTTGTTTTTCGGTATAAATACGGAGGAATTTCTTACGAAGTCTTCCGTAATATTTATCACTATTCGCATTCGTTTTATTTTCAATCGTTTTTTCGATAATTTTCTTTAATTCTTTTACATCTTTATTGACGACTGATTTGATAGCTTGGTAATCTTTTTTCTCATCAATATTTACTTTGCGAGCTTCTTTAAATGTATGAGAAGCACCTACATTATACTTCCCATATGCACCGTCGTGCTGGCTAGAAGCGTGTGAAGCCCTTGCTTCTTCTGTATCAGCGCCATCAAAGTTGGATTGTGTACTTTTTTGAGAAGTACCTTGTACAGAACCAAGTGCTTGGTCGCCATCTTCTGATTCACGAGCAGTATCGCCCATCATGTTTGTTTTTGTTCCGCTTTCTAATTCAAAGCGTAAAAAGTTCTCGTTTTCGTTATTTTTATTTTCACGATGCCATGTGGAGAAACTTTCATCCATTTTGTTTTTATTTTCATCGTCATCTATAAGCTGCGTATCATCATTTGCTAAATCTTCGACGCGACAGTTCTTTTCGTCTGCAAGAACAGATAAGTAAAGTGGAGCATGTCCGAAATAGTTGTTAAGCATATCACTTTCAAGAAGCGCCTCTAAGCGATAGCGAATTTTCTCAACGATATACATAATATCTTCTGTATTACGTGCTTGGAATGTTTCATGTAAAATCGCTTCAATTTGCTCGAAATATTCATTATTAAACATTTCATATTTATCGCTCGTTAATGAAAGATAGCATAGGCAAAATAGACGATCAGCGTGATAATTACGAACACGGTTTATTTCATTTTGGGAGCCGAAGTAATTGCGGTACATTTCTTTTCGGCGTTTAAAAACATGCTTTGTGCCAGGACGTAAGTTCTTTACGATTTCCTCAACGCGTAAATCTTCTAATAGAACAAATAATTGTGTTAAAAACTTTCTTAGGGGCGATTCTTGCAATTCAATTGCATAAGAACGAATTAAAGTCATGTCCGAGTAATGTTTATTACCAAGTGCTTTTAAGAACACTTCGCTTTTTAATCCGATTACTGTATCTTCTTCTTTTCGATCATCCCAAAAGTGACTAATGACAACTTTCTTTTCAATTTCGTCGTAGTATGCTTTATAGCCATATTCAAGATAGGCATCGTCTTCTTTTAGAAGGGCATACATTAAGTTTTCCATTTGTAGAAACAGCGACGCATCAATTTTTTTGTCACTAAAAATTTGTCTCATAAATTATCCCTCAAAGAAATAACTTTCTGCTAATTCACGGACAGTCATTTGTTCTGTTTCATCATTAAGTTTTGCAATTATGCTTCGTTCAATCGCTCGCATAACAGGAATATATACACCTAAATCACATGCGTCGATAATACCACGAATACTTGCTGCTTCTTCACTTACACGTCCATCGCGAGCTAAAGGCATAAGGTCGCTTGCAAATGCAACAAACTTTTCAATTGTTGCAACATCATTTAATTTTGATTCTGCTAATAATAGTTCTTTTAATGTGTCACCTTGAATGTAAGGAACTTCAATAATAACGAAACGGTTTTTTAATGCTTCATTTAGTTCACTTGTTCCAACGTAACCTTCGTTAATCGCAGCAATTACACGGTATTCGTCATCACCGTATACAACCTCTTGTGTAAATGGGTTTGTGATCATTTTACGGTAATCTAATGCGCCGTGAAGTAGCGGTAAAGTTTCAGGTTTTGCCATATTGATTTCGTCAATATATAGGAAGTGACCGTTCTTCATTGCTTTCATAAGAGGACCGTTAACGAATGAAACTTCAGATGCACCATCTTTCGTTTGTAGTGTGTTGTATCCTAAAATACCTTCTACATCTAAGTCGACAGAGCAGTTAATGCTATGCATTGGTTTTTGGAATAAAGAAGAAAGAGTTTCCGCTAGTACTGTTTTACCACTACCAGTCGGTCCTTTTAATAGAATGTTCTTGCCAAGAAGAAGTGCTGTAATCGCATCTTCAATAATGCTATTATCAGACGCTTTATATATTTTCGTTCCGATTAAATGTGCATTTTCACCAGCTTCTTGTTTATTTTTTTCATGAATCGTAGAAAGCTGTTGTTTTAAATCAGAATGTATATGAAATTGTTCTAACATGTATTTCCCACCTAACATTATTTTCATAAAGTAATACATCTTATGATAACTTGTTTTAATATGGTATGCAAAGAAAAGGAAGGAGGATAAAGGGAAAAGAAAAAGCAATCAAGATGAAGTTGATTGCTTACAGTAAAGGAGAAATGAGCCTCATGAAAGACTCCAATATGCGTTTTTTTATACTTCTTTTTTGGAAAGAGTTCCATTTAATTTCAGTTGAATGTTTAAAGTCTTCTTCAAAATCATGTTTAATATCGTGAACTGTTTTTGATTCATAAAGTACGCTAATAATTTCGTAATTCAATTCAAAGCTACGTACATCCATGTTTGCTGTTCCAATAGTTGCAATTGTATCATCAACGAGTACAATTTTTGCATGCATAAAACCATCTTTATAACTGTAAATAGAAGCACCAGCCTTTAAAAGCGGAGTGAAATAGGATTGAGATGCTTGATCACTAATGATGCTATCACTTTTACCTGGATATAAAATCCGTACATCTATTCCGGCAATTGCACTTAAGCGTAATAATGTTAAAGTTTCTTGATCTGGAATAAAGTAGGGTGTAGCAATCCAAATTGATTTTTTTGCAGAGCCCATAACAGCTAATAATGTATTACGAATACTTTTATCATCGGAGCTTGGTCCGCTGGCTACGATTTGAACAGCACCTTCTGCATTTGAAATCTCTTTACCTGGGAAGTATTGTCTATTCATGAATTGATCCCAGGAATAAGTATTTAAACCACTAGAGGCATAGAGCCAGTCTTCTAGAAAGATTGCTTGTAATTTATATAATGCTTTTCCTTCTATTTTTAAATGACTATCACGCCAAACAGGAAATTTCTTTGAACGGCCAAGATATTCATCACCGACATTGAGTCCTCCGGTAAAACCAATTTCTCCATCTACAATAACAATTTTTCGATGGTTACGATAATTGACAGTTTCAAGTAACCAAGCTGAAAAAATAGGGTCAAATTCTACAATTTCAATCCCAGCTTCTTTCATAGGTTGTAAAAATCGTCTTCTTAACGTATTACTTCCAAGGCCATCATAAAGGAAGCGTACAATAACACCATCTTTTGCTTTTTGTATTAAAGCATCTCGAACTTTTGTACCAATTTCATCAGATTTATAAATGTAGTATTGAATATGTATATGATGGTTTGCCTGCTCTATAGCTCGCAAAATTTCTGAAAATGTTTGATCTCCGTTTGTTAAAAGTTTTGTAGTTGTTTTATCTGCGGCAGGACCGCCTCCAAATTTTTGTATGACTTCTGTTAAATGTAAGGAACGTTCATTTAGTGGGACTGTGAGTAATAACTCTAGTCTTCTTCCTTCTAATATTTCACGGAATAATTTTCTTTGTTCTTCTGA
Source organism: Bacillus sp. GC_Bacil_1 (assembly GCF_026540675.1). Taxonomy (NCBI): domain Bacteria; kingdom Bacillati; phylum Bacillota; class Bacilli; order Caryophanales; family Bacillaceae; genus Bacillus; species Bacillus sp. GC_Bacil_1. The sequence goes on along the minus strand of NZ_JALNUG010000019.1, from coordinate 101,425 downwards.
ACGATGGAGATGTTTTTTTCTTCTCCAGCGGCTGCGTCCAAAAATAGCGTATAAAAGCACACCTATAATAGGAAGAAGTGCTAATACTAAAAACCATGCTAATGTACTTTGTGGAGATCTATTTTCTATAAAAATAACGAATGAAATTCCTACGATTGTGATGGACCATAGAGCACCGACAAATGTATATAACGAGATATACGATGTATTTAATAGGAACAGAACGATAGATACAATTGTAAATATTAATAGTAATTGAACGATAGGCTTCTTCATTTCTATATAATTCCCCTAATCTTTTTTCAATATAGACTTCTTAAATAGAAGATGTAATATGACATCTTTATTATAAGGTGTTTTGCTTTTTTTACAAAATATAGACATTTCACCTATACTTTCCGCATTTGTCCTACATACAGTGTACTATCCCATTTTTTATCTCACTCTTAACGCATATGAAAATGAAAAAATCGAAAAGGAGCGGAGAAACATGAATTATATAGAAAATAATGGATTGTACTATCGGAATCATCATGGAGGACACAATCATGGTGGGCATAATCATAACGGCGGACATCATCACCATGGAGGACACAATCACTATGATCACCATCATCATCACGGAGGCGGATGGGGCTGGGGTGGTGGTAGTTCATGGGGAGGCGGATTTTTCCCTGGAAGCTTTGCAGGAGGAGTGTTAGGCGGACTGACAGCGGGTGCGTTGACAGGTGCAACAAGTGGAGGATATTATCCGGCTCCATATCCAGTAGCTTATCCATCACCATACCCTGTAACGTATCCAATGCCATACCCAGGTTATCAGCAAATACCATATTCGTATTAAACAAAAAAAGAGGCCATCCTCTTTTTTTGTTTAATACGGTATTTATTTATAAAATACTTCCAAAATTAAGGTGAAAATATGTTAATATTTTGTTATTGTAATTCAAAAACATATACATTGATGTAGAGTTTTATATTATTATTCGTGAATAGTTATGTAGTATGTTCTAATTTCTATTTCGTTATTAAAAACAAAGAGATCAGATGTGAGTGGTATTAGTTGGAAATAAGGCTTGCATAGAGCCACTTAAAGGGATTGCAGTATAATAAGGCGCGAAATAATTAGGGAGATGAGAAGCTACTAGTTATAATTGGAACGGTATAATATTGCTTTTTATTACAAATAATATTATGTTATTTTAATCGGTCTATTTAAAAAGATAATTTATGTAATGGGCTAGTGTTAGAAAATGAAATATCTCTATTTCTATGAAGAGAAACAGGTTGTGTTTTAGTCAGATAGAAGCAAGGAGAGATGCGGATGCTAGAACAGAGAGGTCATGCATTATATGACTCTTCATTGCGAGATTTAAAGTTAGCATTAGATGAGTCTTCAATTGTTGCAATTACAGATCGAAAAGGTCTTATTACATATGTAAATGATAAATTTTGTGAAATCTCTAAATACAAAAGAGAAGAATTAATTGGAAAAGATCACCGTATTTTAAATTCAGGACATCATCCAAAAACCTTTTTTCAAGACTTATGGAAACGTATTTTGAATGGGAAAGTATGGACAGGTGAGATTCGGAATCGAGCAAAAGATGGTACATATTATTGGGTCAAAACAACAATTGTTCCATTTTTAAATGAAAAAGGAGAGCCATACCAGTTTATCGCAATTCGAAATGATATTAGTAGTAGAAAAGAAGCGGAACATAGATTGCGGCTAAGTGAAAGTCGTTATAGGGAACTTGCCTATCATGATGCTTTAACGAGTTTGCCTAACCGTTTACAATTAATAACGACCGTTAATAAATTGATTGCAGATAAAAAAGAATTTGGTATGATTTACTTTGATTTGGACCGTTTTAAATTAGTAAATGATACGTTAGGTCATATGATAGGGGATTTACTTTTAAGCGAAGTTGCTTCACGGTTGCATTATGTACTAGGAGAGAAAGATGTTCTGGCTAGGCTAGGTGGCGACGAATTTGTGCTGTTAACAAAAAATCATAGACAAGATGATATGAGTCAGTTAGCGACATCTGTGTTGTCATGTTTTCAGGCACCATTTATGCTGGAAGGCCATGAAGTATACATTTCAGCTAGTCTAGGACTTTGTTCTTATCCACAAGACGGACAAGATGTGGAAACTTTATTGAAAAACTCTGACTTAGCTATGTATAGTGCAAAAGAACAGGGGAGAAACGCTGCGTGTTTCTTTACAGATGAGCTACGCGCGAAAATAAATCGTAGAATGAAAGTTGAGTTTGCTTTGCAAAAGGCAATTCGTGATGAAGAGTTAGATGTAGCATTGCAGCCTATTATTGATTTGAAAACGAAGAGATATTCTGGTATAGAAGCTCTAGTACGTTGTATGACAGAAGACGGACCTATTTCACCAAGCGAATTTATCCCTGTTGCTGAAGAGTCTGGACTTATTATAAAGCTAGGAGACTGGGTATTAGAAAAGTCATGCCGATTGTTTAAAACTTTGCCAAATTATCAAGAAGGACTAAAGTTATCTGTGAATTTATCTATACAACAATTAATGCAGAAGCGTTTTATTTTGTCTGTACGTAGCATTTTAAAGAGAACTGGTTTTCCTCCGAACCGTTTAATATTAGAAATAACGGAAAGCATTGCAGTTCGCCATTTTGATTATATTATTGCTACATTACAAGAATTAAGAAATATGGGTGTTTTAATTGCTTTGGATGATTTCGGAACTGGCTATTCTTCCTTATATTATTTAAAACAACTACCACTGGATATTGTAAAAATTGATCGTAATTTTATTCGTGAATTTCATTATGATCATGCACAACCAGAACGAACGATTGTAAAATCCGTTATTGAAATTGCTCATAGTTTAAATTTAGCAGTAGTTGCTGAAGGGGTAGAAACAGTAGAGCAAGAGAGTTTGTTACAATCAATGAGCTGTGATTATGTACAGGGATTTTATTATGCGAAACCTTTATCTGTAGGAGAGCTAAAAGAAAAGTTAATTACAGATTTTTAATAAAAAAGAGAAGCCAGCAGCTTCTCTTTATTTAATCCGTTTTTTGTGAGTCTTTCATTAGTACAGGATAAAGAATAAGACCTAATACGAACAATCCAATTCCTAAGAAGAACGTTTTTAAGTCAGCAGTTCCTGTTTTGATAACCCAAATTGAGTATATAAATGCTAATGTAGTGATGATTCCGTCCTTTATTCGAGAACCAGGCATTATATCATACGTTTCTCCTGTAATAACCAGTTTGAATTGGTACAGAGTAGAAACAAGGTATGGAATTAAATAGGCTAATGTTGCTACGACGATAGCGAAACTATACGCTTCTGAAACAGTACCAGAAATCGTTGAAAATAAGAAGATTTGCGTCATTACATTTGTAATCAATAATGATTTTGAAGGACTACCTTTTTTATTTGTTTTCCCGAAAAACTTAGGGAAAAGTCCATTCTTTGCTGCCTGGTAAGGTACTTCTGAACTAACAACAATCCAGCCAACTGTAGATCCAAATAAAGATATAAGAGCGAGTAAAGCCATGATATATGCGCCTTTATTTCCAATTGCTAAATTTAATGCGTCTACTAATGGTTTTTGAGACTCTTTTAAAGCATCTTGCGGAAGAGCTCCCATTGTAAGTAAAGTAATTGACATGTAAATAAGAAGAGCGATAATTAATCCGAAAATCGTAGCTTTTTTTACATCGCGCTGTGATTTTGCACGATTAGAAAGCATAACTGCTGATTCAATACCGATAAATGCCCAGAGTGTTGCAATAGCAGCTGAATTGATTTGTCCCCCTAACGAGATGGATTGTCCTGCTTCATTCATAAAGGTTTGACCGTCTCCGAAATTAGAGGCATTGAAAATGAATAATGTAATTACAATAAACATTGTAAATCCGATAATTTTTGCAATGGTAGCAAGTAGATTCATGTTTCCAGCTCGATCAATATTTTGAGAAAGAATATATTGAATTCCCCACAGCATAAGGCTACATACGAGGAAAGTTAATCCTTTTCCGAGTTCCAGTGAAAATCCATTTATTGAAAAAAGAATTTGCTTACTTTGTAAAACTGGAAAGAATGTTGATAAATATCCAGCAAAGGAAATAATAACAGATGCTGTTGCAGCCCAGTTAGCAGCCCAATATCCCCATGCCATACTATATCCTGCAACTTTACCAGCTTTTTTTGAAGGAAACATAGCTTGAGCATAGCTTTGTGGTCCAGCTTTTAATTCTGGTTTCCGAATCGCTAAATTTCCAAATACAAGTGCAATCATAAATACGCCAAGTCCTGTAATACTCCATGCGAGTGTAGAACCCATCGGACCTGATACTTGTGCTAAATTTGCTGGAAGCATAAATACGCCACCGCCAACCATATTCCCGATAACAAATGCTGTTAAAACCCATAATCCCCATTTTTTCGTTTCCATTTTTGTTAACTCCTTTGTAGTAAGTTTTGCTTGAACATCATTTTTTACTAGCTTTTTGACAATAAAAAAAGAGCCATGTAGATAAAAAATACCTACATGGCTCTTTGCCTAACGTAGGTACAACGGGAATAACCCTTGTACCTACGCGTAATTTTTCCGCTAGGTTTCAAGGGTTACGTATGATGATGATGTTTTTGTGCAAATGTAACTACAGTTGTTGTATAAGTAAGCATAGTTCTTTGCTCCCTTTCTCCTCTGATTTTGAAGTTAGTATACTACATGTTTTTTTGAATGAAAAGAAAAATATAAAAATTTTTATAAAAATACGTTTTAAAGATTAAATATTTACCTATATTTTTCTTGTACTGGAAAATAAGTGAGAGATTGGCAGAAGAGTGAAGCATGTTATAATACATATAGAATTAGAAGGTGACAAGGGGCTATTGTAGATGATGAGTAAGTATGAACAAATTTATACAGAAATCAGTAAATCTATTGATAATAAACAATTAAAAGAGGGATGCAAAATTCCATCAGAAACAGAATTAATGAAGCAGTATGAGGCAAGCCGAGGCACGGTAAGAAAAGCTGTAGATTTACTGCAAGAGCGTGGATATGTGCAAAAAATTCATGGAAAAGGTGTTTTTGTTTTAAAGCGAAAAAATATTGAATTTAATTTTGGCGGTATTGTAAGTTTCCAAGAAGAAAATGAACGTTTAGGACGTCATTGTATTACGGAAGTTGTGGAAATGGACAAAGAAAAAGCCACAAAAGAAATTGCGAAATTATTAAATGTAAAAGAAAAAACAGAGATTGACCATATTAAACGTGTACGAAATATTGATGGAGAAAAAGTAATTTTAGATATAAATCATTTTGTATCTGAGTTTATTCCAGGATTAACGAAAGAAATTGCAACAGCATCAATTTATAAATACATCGAGAAAGAGCTTGGGCTACATATTAGTTATTCGCAGAGGGTAATAGAAGTACAGCCATGTACAGAGGATGACAGAAAGTATTTAGATTTAAATGGAACAGACTATGTTGTCGTTGTGAAAAACTTTACACATTTGTATGATGGAAGTCAGTTCGAATATACAGAATCACGCCACCGTTTAGATATTTTTCATTTTTCGGATGTGGCACGCAGGAAGTAAAGAGGTGGAACAAAATATTGTTTCATCTCTTTTTTTATAAAAAAAAAACACGAACTCGTATATACGAGTGTTGACTAACTTATATATACGAGTTAATATGTAATTGTAAACGGTATCAAAAAAAGAAAAGAGGGACGGGAATATGGGGAAAGACTATCGTAAAACAGCAGAGGAAGTGTTGCAGTATATTGGTGGGAAAGACAATATTGAACAAGCTGCACATTGTGTGACGAGGCTCCGTATCGCTTTAAAAGATGAAAGTAAAATAGATAATGATAAATTACAGTCTGTTTCATTAGTGAAAGGAGCGTTTCATAACGCTGGTATATTTCAAGTTGTAATTGGTCCAGGGGATGTAGATCGTGTTTACGCTGAATTGATAACGCTTGCAGGTATGAAAGAATCGACTGTAGCTGACGTAAAAGACTCTGGAAATCAGAAGTTAAATCCAGCTCAAAAGTTTGTAAAAATATTTTCGGATGTATTTATGCCTATATTACCAGCGATCGTAACGGCTGGTTTACTAATGGGTATTAACAATCTATTAGGGGCAAAGGACTTATTTTTTGATGGGAAAAATTTATTAGATGTTTATCCGAACTTAGGTGGGCTTTGGGATTTAATTAATATGATGGCCAATACAGCATTCGTATTCTTACCAGCACTTGTCGGGTGGTCAGCAACGAAGCGTTTTGGTGGTAGTCCAATACTAGGGATTGTTATGGGATTAATGCTTGTGCACCCGGCCTTATTAAACGCTTGGGACTATGGAAAAGCAGCGACTGGTTTAGAGGGTCAAAAGATTGAGTACTTCAATATTTTAGGACTATTCCAAATTGAGAAGGTAGGATATCAAGGACAAATTTTACCTGTTTTAGTAGCAGCATTTGTATTAAGTAAAGTGGAAATTTTCTTAAAGAAACATGTACCAAATGCAATTCAATTATTAGTTGTACCAATTACAACAATCGTTGTGACAGGTGTGTTAGCACTAGGAATTATCGGTCCGGTTACACGTCATATTGGAGATTTATTAACAGTAGGATTAGTAGGTGTATATGAAACAGTACCAGTAGTTGGAGCAGTATTATTTGGAGCGTTATATGCACCGCTTGTAATTACAGGTATGCATCATATGTTTATTGCAATTGATTTACAATTGATTGCACAACATGGCGGTACATTTATTTGGCCGATGATCGCTCTTTCTAACATTGCGCAAGGTAGTGCGGCACTTGCGATGTTCTGGATTTCTAAAAATCAAAATGATAAAAGTATGGCATCAACATCAGCCATTTCAGCATACTTCGGTATTACAGAACCAGCGATGTTTGGTGTGAATTTACGAAATAAGTTCCCGTTCTATGCAGCGATTATAGGGTCTGCTGTGGCAGCGATATTCATTACATTAAATGGTGTATTAGCACCTGCTATCGGAATTGGCGGATTGCCAGCATTTATTTCTATCATTCCGAAATCGATTCCAATGTTTATTGTAGGAATGATTATTGCAGTTGTAATCCCATTTACTTTAACATGGTTATTTGCAAAAAGAGTCAAACAGAAGTAGGAGGAAGTTAAACATGAAGGATTGGCATAAAAGTGTAGTCTATCAAATTTATCCGAAGAGCTTTAATAGTTATTACAATAGAGGAACCGGTGATATAAAAGGGGTTACAGAGAAACTAGATTATTTAAAAGAACTCGGAGTGGATTATATATGGTTAACACCGATATACCAATCACCACAAAATGATAATGGATATGATGTAAGTGATTACTACAGCATTGATCCATCTTACGGAACGATGGAAGAGTTTGAAGAACTTTTAGCAGAAGCGAAAGTACGTAACATTGAGATTATGCTTGATATTGTTGTAAATCATAGTTCGACTGAACATAAGTGGTTTAAAGAAGCGAAGGAAGATAAAAATAGTCCATATCGTAATTACTATATTTGGCGTGATGAAAAAAATAATTGGCAGTCTAAGTTTGGTGGATCTGCTTGGAAATATGAGGAGAAGACGGAGCAATATTATTTACATTTATTTGATGAAACACAAGCTGATTTAAATTGGGAAAATGAAAAACTTCGTGAAGAAGTATATGATATGATGCGTTTTTGGCTGGATAAAGGGGTAACAGGATTCCGATTAGATGTCATTAACTTAATTTCAAAAGACCAATGCTTTTTAAACGATGAAGGTAGTACTGCGACAAGTGATGGACGCAAGTATTATACAGATGGTCCGCGTGTTCATGAATATTTACAAGAGATGAACCGAAATGTTTTTGCAGGAAAAGATGTCATTACAGTTGGAGAAATGTCATCTACGACAATTGATAATTGTATTAAATATTCTAATCCTGAGCGTAATGAATTAAGCATGACGTTTAGTTTCCATCATTTAAAAGTAGATTATCCGAATGGTGATAAGTGGACGAAAGCAGAGTTTGATTTTATTAAATTAAAAGAGATTATGTCTAACTGGCAAATTGAAATGCAAAAGGGCGGAGGATGGAATGCGTTATTTTGGTGTAATCATGACCAGCCTCGCATCGTGTCACGCTTTGGTGATGATGGAAAGTACCGAAACGAATCTGCAAAAATGTTAGCGACAGCCATGCACATGCTGCAAGGAACGCCTTATATTTATCAAGGGGAAGAAATCGGTATGACGAATCCTAAATTTGAGTCCATCGAGCAATATCGTGATGTAGAATCGTTAAATATATACGATATAAAGCTAAAAGAAGGGCTATCAAAAGAAGAGATTATAGGGATTTTAAAGCAAAAATCTCGTGACAACTCTCGCACTCCGATGCAGTGGAATGAAGAGATGAACAGTGGTTTTACAACAAGTACACCTTGGATTTCAGCGGCTGAAAATTTTAAAGAAATAAACGTAGAGAAAGCATTAGAAGATAAAGAGTCCGTATTTTATCATTATAAAAAGTTAATAGAGCTTAGAAAAACGTATGATGTAATTACAGAAGGAGAATATGCTATTTTGGATAAAAATGATCCTAAAATTTGGGCATATACTCGTACTACAGAAAGTGAAGTACTACTTGTTATAAATAACTTCTATGGAGAAGAAATAACGTATTCAGTACCAGCGCACGTTCAGTTAGATGGAATGAAACAAGAAGTACTACTTTCGAATTATAAAGATGCCAGCAAGGATATTGCAAAACTTAACTTAAGACCATATGAATCAATTGTGTATCGATATACGAAATAAAAAGGTTGTATGCCCGAGCGGCATACAACCTTTTTATTTTAAGACACCACTATACAAAATGCTTACTTCTACTTCAGGTTTGAATTTTACTTTTGCATAATCTTTATTCCAATTTTTTTTCTTCCATAAGTTAGGATGATAAGCGATAAGATGTCTTCCAATACCGAAAGCATCACAATTTGCTTTTTGTAGTTTTCGTGTTATTTTTTTCGCTTCTTTCGTGAGTTGTTTAGAAAGTTCTTTATTTAGTTTTTCTCTATCGTCCATTGTATACATATTATCTCTTGGAGATTCAAGTGCTATAACTTTTAATTGGAGCTTAATGTGAGCATAAACATTTCCTTTTTTATCTGTTGTTATTTTTAAGTCGCGTTTTAATTTTCGATTACTAATTTCCATTGTTAAATAATCAGATGTCTTCTCAGATTCATCACTAGTCAGTTTTTGGGTTATACGGGCACTTGTTCCCATTTTTCCGGTTAATAACACGAATAAAACAGATTGTTTCAAAGGTAAATGCCCAGTTAATTTATCATTGTTAAATAAAGCTAACCCGTTTGTAACTACTTCTTTTCCTTTTATTTTTATAGAAGGAAGGGTAAAGTCTTTACCGGGATCTAACATTTTTGTAGCAGCTGTTTCTAAAGTTTCTTTTGGAAATACACTCATATCTTCTAAGCTTTTCACTTTTTTCTTTAGAAAATCTCCAATTAGTAAATTTCCTATTTTCTTTTTTTCGAGTATCTCCGATGTTTCACCATCTACTGCAATAAGTTTTACTAAAGCAGTTGGGTTTGTTGGATCTCGAAAGCTGACATCTAAATAGGGGAGTATACCCTTTTTTAGAATTTTGGTTCCGAGTAATTGAACACCATATTTAAAATAGCGAATATTCCCAGTCACATTTTTTTTTAGGGCATCGCCTGTATCCATTATGTTATGCCCGGTTGCTGAATATATTTCATTCTCAAATGAAGATTGCTCTCCGCTTGAACTTTTTACGAGCTCGATTGTTTGCTGGAGTTTATTCTCTTCCGTAATATCAGCTCCAACGCTATAAGCTAAACTTGCCTCCCTTAATGGTTCTTGATCCCAACAGCCAGAAAGGAGGGAACTAGCACATAATATTAAAAGTAATTTAACTCTTTTTTTGAACATACTGTTCTCCTTTCTTATTTCGTATCACAGAATAAAGTAGAAATAAAAGAGGAAGGACAACTATGAAAATATAGGTGAACTTATCAGTGAAAGTTGAAATTACTTTTAATTCTTCAGGTGTATCTATAAATAAGGCTACACTAAAAGCAATAATACCAACGATTGGAACAGCCTTTTTATGATTAGCAAGGTTGAATATATGTCCAATTCCGATTGAAGCAGCGCAGTAATAACTAGCAATAGAAGCGACAACTGTTATCATCCAAATTGGGATGAAGATTAGGTCCGTTCGATCTATAATTCCAATATGCAAGGAGCGTAATAAGTAAGCAACTGGCTCTGGAATAAGCTCAATTTGCTTTGGACTAAATACGATAAAGCAAATCCAAACGGTAAAAGTATAAAAAAGAGTTACAAATCCATTGGCGATAGAAATGGCCTTCAGTTTTGCAATAGAACTCCCATTTACTTTTGGGAAAGCGATAAGAATAATTTCAAAACCATACATGGCTGTAATTGTTTCCTTGGATGCTTGAATTATATTCCACCATCCGGCTTCTGTAATAGGAAAAATATAAGAGAAATCAGCTCGTGAAAGCCCTAGGGCAATTAAAAGGGCCATTGGAATAATGAGAATAGAGGCCATGACATAAAATCGTACGATGACTTTAAATGTGTTATAAGCTACATAACAACAAGCTACTGTACATAATATGAGAATTGCAGACCACGGAGTTGCGTGTAAAACCCATACTTTAATGACGTTACAAGCATTCAACATAACCGTCATACCGATAAGGGTAAAATAAAAAACATAAGAAAAGCCCAATAGTTTTCCTAACTTATTACCAAATAGCATACAAACACTTTTATACATATCTGCATCAGGAAATCGTTTTAAGAAAAGCCACATAAGTAAAATAATAAGTTGAATGGCAAGCCCCGCGATGAGCGCAGAAATCCAACCACCACCTTTTGCTATCGGATGAAGCCGGTTAGGTAGAGATAGTATACCGACCCCAATTTGGCATTGAATAACGAAAAAGGTAAATTGAACAAGTGAAATTTTACTTTGCGTGTTTGTCACCGTCCTCATCCTCTCTCGTTACAGGTTGGCGCTGCATTTTTTTCGGTTTTGGATCATGTGGTCTTTCCCAAAATGACCAAATTGGTAGTCTTATGAAAGAATCTTTCATATCTTTAATCCGCATCGGGGCAACAGGAGAAAGATATGGTGTATGAAATGAATGAAGCTGACATAAGTGAACGAAAGTTATAATGAGACCGAATGATATTCCTACATATCCGAATATGGCAGCAAGGAGCATTAATGGAAAACGAAGAATCCGAACTGCTGAACTCATATCGTTTGATGGAACGAGAAAAGATGAGATTGCAGTTAAAGCTACAACGATGATCATTGTGTAAGAAACGAGTCCAGCTTTTACAATTGCATCCCCAATTACTAAACCACCTACAATACCGATTGTTTGTCCAACGCGGCTCGGCAAGCGAATACCAGCTTCTCGTAATAACTCGAAAATTAACTCCATTAAGAGAGCTTCAAAAATAGGAGGAAGCGGTACTTTCTCTAATGAAGCTTTAATCGTATACACAAGTTCGAGCGGTAACACATCAGGATGAAAAGCGACAGTTGCAATATATAAAGCTGGTAAGAGAAAGGCAATTAAAAAACTTACTAAGCGAATCATTCGGACGAAAGAACCGACAATCCAACGGTTATTATAATCATCTGGTGATTGATAAAAAGCGAATAACGTAACCGGTACGATGAGTGCTGTTGGATCTCCGTCAGATAAAATAGCAACACGCCCTTCCATTAAATTAGCAACAGTTCTATCTGGACGCTCTGTATTTAATTGCTGCGGAAATGGGGAGAAAGACGTATCCTCTATAAATTCTTGTATGTATCCTGGTGGCATAAGTGCATCCGTTTTAATGGTTTCCAATCTTCTTTTCACTTCTATAACTAAATCGTCATTCGCTATATTTTGCATATAAGTAATTGCCACTTTCGTGTGCATTTCTTCACCGAGTGTAAAATACTTAACAACTAAATTTGGACTCTTAATGAGTTTACGAATAGAGGTTAAATTAGTTGCTAGATCCTCTACAAAACCAGTATGTGGACCGCGCACAACTCCTTCATTATCAGGCTCTGCTATATCTCTCTTTAAAGATAAGGCTGTTTCGAAAATACAAAAACTGTCGACGTGTTCATGAAAATATAAGGATTTACCTTGTAATAAAAGTTGTATCCCATAATTTAAATTCGTTTCTTTTTTCATATTTAACGTAGAAAAAGCTTTATCTAAAGATAAATCTGATCGCGTTAATAATGGCTCAAGGACTAACTGATGAATTAGATTTGGATCTGCTAAAGATTCGATATATAAGATTGTTCCTTTTCCGTTTTGAAAAGGGAGATCTAATTTTTTTATATCATCAGAATGAGAAAGTTTATTTTCAATGTAATTAATGTTCTCCGGAAGTGATGGAAACATATGCTTTTGGTTTTTACTCTCTTGTTGTTCTTTTTGCTCTGTCATAATTTCCACCTCTCTTAAAGTGCAATTGTTTCTGTTAATTTTTGTTGTTTGTGAGAAATTTATGCTTGAATTATTTTTAAAAAAAGAGGATTGAAGGTTACGTTACATTGTCTTTTGTGCATTATTCAATTTCATAGCAGTACTTCTAACATTTGTGTCGAATTAAGAAGATATATAGGAGGGATATATATGGAAATAGCTGTAGAACGTGTTTTTACGAAAGAGATTTTAAAAAGAGCAGCGAATTTGTTTCATGTAACAGTAGAAGAAAAGCCACTTGGAGATTTTGAGAATTATATTTTTAAGGCGAAGGGTGATAATGATGAACATTACGTATTACGTTTAACACATTCTTCTCATCGTTCTAAACAAGAGGTAGAGGCTGAACTAGATTTTTTACGATATGTTGCGGAGAATGGGGCAAAGGTAGCAGGACCTCTTTATTCAACGTCTCGAAATCTCGTAGAAGAAATCGCAGCAGAGGATGGGACTTTCTTTTTCGCTTCTTTATTTACATATGCAAAAGGTGAGCCAGTAAAAGGAGCAGAATCGCCTTATTGGGGAGATGCTTATTTTGAAGCGTGGGGAAAAGCGATTGGGCAACTGCATCGCCTTACAATGGATTATCCTAAAACAGACTACCGTGAAACGTGGGAAGAAGACGAAAGTGGAATTGTTAATGAATTAGAAGATGGTCAAGTGAAAGAGATTGCAGCGGTATTAATGGATGAAATTAAGGCTCTTCCAGTTGAAAGAGAAACGTTCGGTCTTATGCACGGTGATATCCATCAAGGTAATTTCCATTATGATGGAAAAGAGCTTACAATCTTTGATTTTGACGATGCAGCTTATAATTACTTTATACATGATTTAGCGATGGTTCTATACTACTCTGTTCTATTTACACCGTGGACAGCAGAAGAGAAGACAGATTTTGCTCGTAAACAGTTACAAGTGTTACGAAAAGGATATGAGTATGAGCACAGGCTGGCGGATAGTTGGTATGAATTGATACCACTATTTTTACGTTTACGTGATATAGGTTTATATGGAACGCTTCAGAAGAAGTTTAAAGGGAAAGATATGCCTGATAACTTCTTGAAATTATCAGAAGAGCTATACGAAAGAATTATTAAAAGAGAAGCAATTGTGAATATATAATACATTTAGTTCAAAACAAAGTATATAAAACAAATATATACTTTGTTTTTTTATACAAAAATATGTTTACTTTATTAAAATAATATTGTCCTGGATTCGGTATACACTTATAATTTTATATATATTCTGAATATTCTTTATAAAGAAGGAGGGGGAATGTTGGAAGCTTTCGTAAATTGGTTAAATAATATTGTTTGGAGTCCAGCACTTGTTTATTTATGTTTAGGAGTAGGTTTATATTTTTCCATTCGAACGAAGTTTTTACAAGTAAGGCACGTAGGAGAAATGGTGAAGCTGACATTTCAAGGAGAAAAATCAGAAGCTGGTGTTTCTTCATTCCAAGCGTTAGCACTTTCATTATCAGGACGCGTTGGAACAGGAAATATTGCTGGAGTAGCAACAGCGGTTGCATTCGGTGGACCAGGAGCTGTATTTTGGATGTGGGCAGTAGCCTTTTTAGGGGCAGGATCAGCTTATGTAGAATCAACACTCGCGCAAATATATAAGACGAAACATCAAGGGCAGTTTCGTGGTGGGCCTGCTTACTACATCGAAAAAGGTCTAGGAGTTAAATGGTATGCTTTAGTATTCGTTGCAGCGACAATTCTTGCAACAGGACTTTTATTACCAGGTGTACAAGCAAATAGTATTGCTGTAAGTTTAGAAACAGCTTTTGGTATTAATACTACCGTATCAGGGGCTATATTAGTTGTCGTATTAGCTCTTATCATTTTCGGTGGAGTAAAGCGGATTGTTAACGTAGCGCAAGTTGTCGTACCGTTTATGGCAATAGGCTATATTTTAGTAGCTTGCGTCATTGTTGCTATGAATATTGAAAAATTGCCAGAAGCATTTATGTTAATTATAAGAAGTGCATTTGCATTAGAAGCTGCATTTGGTGGTATTATCGGTTTAGCAATTTCTTGGGGAGTAAAACGTGGTATTTATTCTAATGAAGCAGGGCAAGGAACTGGGCCACATGCAGCAGCAGCAGCTGAAGTATCACATCCAGCTAAACAAGGTTTAGTGCAAGCATTTTCCGTTTACATTGATACATTATTTGTTTGTTCAGCAACAGCATTTATGATGATTATTACAGGCATGTATAACGTATTTGATGCAAGCGGAAAAAACTTTATCGTTAATAAATTAAATGGTGCTCAGCCAGGACCAGGATATACACAGGCAGCGGTAGAATCTGTTTTCCCTGGATTTGGAAACGGTTTCGTTGCAATCTCGCTATTATTCTTCGCGTTTACAACAATTATGGCGTATTACTACATTGCAGAAACGAATATAGCGTACTTAAATCGTGATAAGGATCGTCCTTGGCTGTCCATGATACTAAAGTTTGTATTTTTAGGAGCAGTATTCTATGGCTGTATAAAAACAGCAGCAACGGCTTGGGCTTTAGGCGACATTGGGGTAGGAATTATGGCATGGGTAAATATCATTGCGATTTTACTATTACAAAAACCTGCATTAGTCGCATTAAAGGATTATGAAAAACAGAAAAAAGAAGGAAAAGATCCAGTATTCGATCCAGGGCCATTAGGAATTAAAAATGCTGATTTTTGGGAGCATGAATACGGGAAAGATAAGAAAGAAGAAGTATCTTAATAGAATAGAAATGAAGAAGCAAAGGGGAAACCCTTTGCTTTTTTTTATGGACAAATTGAAGCTAAAAGTTATTTTTGGGACTATTTTTGAATATAAAAAGAATGTACATGCGTTGTTAGGGGAAGGGGGGAGTATGTTGATAGAATTTCGTAATGTAAATAAATATTATGGTAACTTTCAAGTTTTGAAAAATATTAATGTGCAAGTGAAAAAAGGCGAAGTAGTAGTAGTTGTCGGGCCTTCAGGATCAGGAAAAAGTACATTGCTTCGATGTATAAATCAATTAGAGGCAATTACAGATGGAGAATTAATTGTACAAAATACAGAGGTACACAATAAAAAAACGGACATGAATGAATTGCGGCGAAATATTGGGATGGTCTTTCAACATTTTTATTTATACCCACATAAAACAGTTCTGCAAAATATTACATTAGCACCGATTAAAGTAAATAAAGTTTCCAAAGAAGAAGCAGAGAAAACAGCAATGCTTTATTTAGAGAAAGTAGGAATCCCAGAGAAGGCTAACGTATATCCACATCAATTATCCGGAGGACAACAGCAAAGGGTAGCAATTGCTAGAGGACTTGCGATGCAACCGGAAATTATGCTGTTCGATGAGCCTACGTCTGCTCTTGATCCGGAGATGATCGGGGAAGTACTTGATGTTATGAAAACGCTAGCTAAAGAAGGGATGACAATGGTCGTTGTCACGCATGAAATGGGATTTGCACGAGAAGTAGCAGATCGGATTTTATTTATGGATGATGGTCAAATTATTGAAGATACAACACCGGCACAATTTTTTGCAAATCCTGAACAAGAAAGAGCTCGTTTATTTTTAAGTCGGGTGCTAAATCATTAGAGGAGGAATTTCATGCTTAAAATGAAAAAGTTATTTACTTTAATCGTATTTTCATGTTTATTCGTGCTTGTTGTTGCTGGATGCGGAAGTAAAAAAGATGAGGCAAAGGAAACAAATACGAAGCAAGGCGGGGCTGTTGAGCAAATTAAGAAACGAGGGAAATTAGTAGTTGGGGTGAAGAATGATACGAATTTATTTGGATTAAAAAATCCTTCAACAGGGCAAGTAGAAGGATTCGATGTTGATATCGCGAAGGCACTTGCGAAAAAAATTCTTGGGGACGAAAAGAAACTAGAGTTGAAAGAAGTAACATCTAAAACACGTATTCCACTACTGAAAAATGGTGATATTGATGCAATTATCGCAACAATGACAATTACGGAAGAACGTAAAAAAGAAGTTGATTTTTCAGATGTATATTTTAAAGCAGGGCAATCGTTACTTGTGAAAAAAGGAAGCAATATTAAGAGTATTGATGATATAAAACAAGGTGTGAAAGTATTAGCTGTAAAAGGCTCAACATCTACAAATAACATTCGTCAAAAGTCACCAGAAGCGACTGTATTAGAATTTGAAAATTATAGTGAGGCATTTACAGCGTTAAAAGCGGGGAAAGGTGATGTTTTAACGACAGATAATGCAATTCTTTACGGAATGGCAAAACAAGATTCTAATTATGAAGTTGTAGGGAAAATTTTTACGGATGAACCGTACGGAATTGCAGTGCAGAAGGGTGCAGAGGATTTAACAAAAGAGATTAATAGTTTATTAAAAGATATGAAAGCTAATGGAGAATACGATAAATTATATGAAAAATGGATCGGTCAAAAACAAGAAAAATAAAGTGACACTAATTGGAATAAATAATAAGAGTGAGAGGATGAGGATGCTCATCCCCTTCTTGTAAAGAAAGAGGGGAGAATATGTGCCTGATTTTTCTATACTAACGAATAACATTGATATGTATTTAGAAGGCTTTAAGTATACAGTTATGTCTAGTGTAATTGCATTAATAGGAAGCTTTATTTTAGGAGTAATTTTGGCGGTAATGCGTATTGCACCGATTCGTATTTTAAATTGGGTAGGATCAGCTTTTGTAGAGTTTGTAAGAAATATTCCACTCGTATTAATTGCATTTATATTTTATTTTGCTTTACCTGTAATAGGAATTACTTTAAATGGTTTTGTAGCAGGAACAGTTACGCTTACGGTATATACGGCAGCTTTTATTGCAGAAGTAATTCGCGCTGGTATTTTATCAGTTGCGAAAGGGCAGATGGAAGCTGCTCGCTCTTCAGGGCTAACGTATGTGCAGGCGATGTATTATGTTGTCTTACCCCAAGCAGTGAAAATTGTAATTCCCCCTTTAGGAAACCAGTTTCTCAATTTAGTAAAAAACTCTTCCATACTCGGAATTATTGCTGGTGCTGATTTAATGTATCAAGGAGATTTAATTTCAACGAAGACGTTTGTTACGTTTGATGTTTATATATTTGTCGGGATGTTTTATTTAATATTAACAATTCCGCTCAGTATGCTAGTGCGTTATTTAGAAAAACGCTTAGCAAAGGAGGCGGTGTAAATGGATTTTAAGGGAGCTATAACAGGTGATCATATCCTCTTTTTATTAAAAGGATTGCTCATTACATTAGAGGTAGCGCTCGTAGCAATTGTACTTAGTTTTATTATTGGAAGTGTAATCGGTATATTGCGCTACACGAAAATACCTGTCGTCTCACAAGTATTAGGAATTATCGTTGAAGTGATTCGAAACTTACCACTACTGTTAATTATATTTTTCACGTATTTTGCACTTCCAGAAGCAGGCTTGAAATTAGAAATTATAACAGCTGCAATTGTTGCTTTAACAATATTTGAGGCAGCAATGATATCTGAAATTGTTAGAAGTGGTCTATTGTCTATTGAAAAAGGGCAGGTCGAAGCCGCAAGATCTTCGGGATTAACGTATGTGCAAGCGCTTTGGCATATTATTTTGCCACAAGCATTAAGGAGAATGGTTCCGCCGCTTGTCAGTCAATTTATTTCATTGCTGAAGGATACATCGCTAGCGGTTGTTATATCACTCCCTGAGCTTATACATAATGCTCAAATTATTAGCGGGCAAAATGTGAATTACATGATTCCAACGTTTATAGTAGTAGCTTGTATGTACTTTATCGTAAATTATAGTTTATCAATTTTATCGAGAAGATTAGAACTTCGTTGACTCTTACAATATATGTAAGGGTTTTTCCTTGTTTCTCCTTATTTTCCTCTAAATAGAATCTAAATCTTGCAATAATTAGATTTTTTATATTATTTTATCAGAAAAGTTTTAATTTTATATAGAAAATGTAATCGCTTTCGTGTATATTTTTATTATCAGAAAATTTTAACAAGACATAGGGGTATGGTAGGGGGAGGATTTAGATGCAGCAACCAACGAATGAGAAATTACATCGTACGATGAAGAGTAGACATTTATTTATGATCGCACTAGGTGGTGTAATCGGAACTGGTTTTTTCTTAGGTTCTGGTTACACTATTAATCAGGCTGGACCAGGGGGAGCCATCCTTTCATATTTAGTAGGCGGATTTATTATGTATTTAACAATGCTTTGTCTTGGAGAGTTAACGGTAGCAATGCCAGTTTCAGGTTCTTTCCAAAAGTATGCAACGAAGTTTATTGGACCAGGAACGGGCTTTATGATCGGCTGGCTATATTGGCTTGGCTGGGCAGTAACAGTGGGTCTAGAATTAACGTCAATAGGTTTAATGATGAAAAGATGGTTTCCAAATGTTGATGTTTGGGTATGGTGCCTTGTATTCGGTGTTATTTTATATGCTTCAAACGCAATTTCGGCGAAAAGTTATGCCGAATTAGAATTTTGGTTTTCTAGTATTAAAGTAATTACAATTCTTGCATTTGTTGTACTTGGTGGTAGTGCATTATTAGGATTTATATCATATGACGGAAAAGAAGCAGCACCTCTTTTCTCTAACTTTGTAAGCGATGGTGGACTTTTCCCAAATGGACTAGCTGCCGTATTACTTACAATGATTACAGTTAACTTCTCGTTCCAAGGAACAGAGTTAATCGGAATTGCAGCGGGAGAAAGTGAAAACCCAGAAAAAACAATTCCACGTGCGATCCGTAATACAGTATGGCGCATTATGTTATTCTTCATTTTAACAATGACAATTTTAGTAGGATTAATTTCTTGGAAAGAAGCAGGCGTAATTGAAAGTCCATTCGTAGTTGTATTTGATAAAATCGGTATTCCATATGCAGCTGATATTATGAACTTCGTTATTATTACTGCGTTATTATCTGTAGCGAACTCTGGATTATATGCAGCGACACGTATATTATGGTCACTTGCAAATGAAGGAATGGCACCAACTTCTTTCAAGAAAGTAAATAAACGTGGTATTCCAATTACAGCGCTAGTCGTAACGATTGCGGTAGCTGGATTATCCCTATTCACAAGTTTCCTTGCAGAAGATACAGTATACATGTACTTATTATCGATAGCTGGTTTATCGGCTGTTTCAAGTTGGATCATTATTGCTCTATCGCAACTTCGCTTTAGAAGTCAGTATATAAAAGGCGGAGGAAAGTTAGAGGACTTAAAGTATAGAACACCACTATATCCGATTGTTCCAATTTTAGCTTTAATTACAAATAGCATCGTTGTTATTAGTTTAGCGTTTATTCCTGAACAAAGAATGGCGTTATACTGCGGTATTCCATTTATCATTTTCTGCTATATATATTATTATTATATGAGTAAGAAACAGCAGAAACCGATGAAAGTGGAGATGGACAAAACAAATGAAACTAACAATCAAACACGATGATATAAAGGCAGATTTATCGTACGCTCAATTAGCGATTGGAAAAGAAAACGGGTATTCACCGTTACAATTACTCGTTTCTTCTATCGCAGGATGTAGTGCAATTGTCTTTCGAACAATTTTAGAAAAGAAACGTATTACATACGATACGTTTACGATCGAAACTGAAATTGGTAGAAGTGAAGCTTTATCCAAACCAGTTGAAAGTGTTCATTTGCACTATAAAATTAAAGCGGAAAACATTACAGAAGAGCAGTTGGACAAAGCATTGCAGCTTGCAGTGAAAAATTGTACGATTGTTCAATCTGTAAAAGATAGTATAAAGGTTACGGAAACAATTGAACTAATAAAATGAAACATAAAAACGTGAGAGCCGTATTCTCACGTTTTTATGTTTTTAGAAAGAGGGGAAGGTGTAGTGGACTGTTTAGGTTGTAAATTAGCAAACGAAGAGAAAAAAATATATAAAGTATATGAAGATGATTATGTAACTTACTTTTTAGATCATGCGCCTTTCTACCCAGGACATACTTTAATTGTGCCAAAGCAGCATGTTGTAGAAGTAGACGAATTAGATTACGTTGTAGCAAGATCAATTATGGATGCTTCTAAGCTGATTGCAAAAGCGATTAAGGCATTATATAAACCAGATGGAATTACAGTTTGTCAAAATGGTGGAGTATTTAACGAGTTAACACATTACCATATGCATGTCGTACCAAGATATAAAGAGCGTTCGTTTGCTGAGTTTTATACGGTGCAAACGGAGGAAAAGAAGAATCATAATTTGGAAGAAATAAAGATGTTGTTAAAAGAAGAGATAGAGAAAATATTGCACACTAAAAAGGTGTAAAAGAATTTCTCTTACGCCTTTTTAATCTTCATACATACTTAAAACTTCTTTCGCACGTATACGTAAACCATCTATCAATTCTTTCGGTTCTAAAACTTTTGCATCTTTTCCAAGTCTATAAAATAAAGGAGTAATAAAGTTAATCTCACCTTTATCAATTGTTGAATGTATATATCCTGTCCCATCCTCGTTTACTATAACGAATTCCTCAAGATAAGGAACGCTTTTACATTGGCGTACGCCTTCTGTTGTCAGTAAAACATGTAACTGAGTAGGATTGTGTACTACGTTAGAGTTAGAGGCAAACCACTCTTCTAAATTCATGAATGTATCTGTATTTTCTTCCATCGATAATATTGAGAGAATACGATCAACGCGATACAGTAATACTTTTTTTCTACCGAAGTCATAGGACGGTAAGTACCATAACCCGTCGTGAGCATATACACCAATTGGATGAACATGTTTTGTTTTTATCCCTGATTTAGATTCGTATTGAAAGTGTAAATTTTTATTTTCAATAGCCGCTGTTAACACTTCGTTTAAAAGTGGGGTCTCAATTGTTCTCTTCGGATTCCAAAAGGCGATATAAGAACGTATTTTATCAACTTTCACTTTCGCCTCATGTTGTATAGAGCTATATAGTTTATGAGTGACAGAATTGATTTCTGTATTAAAAGGCAAGTCTCTGTAGTAGCTTAAAGATTGAAAGGCAAAAAAGATGGAGACTGCTTCTTCTTCCGTAAATAAGATAGGTGGAATGACCCTAGTTGTTAATACTTTATATCCTCCATTACGACCTTGTTCAGCATAAATGGGTAATCCCATATCACTTAAATCTAAAATGTATCTATGAACCGTACGAACGGAAATATTAAATTCATCAGCTATTTCTTGAGCTGTAAATGTTTTTTTCGCAGAAGCAAATATAAGAATATCTAATAAGCGTTTAGCTTTTGACAAATGTATCACCTTTTCTTTTTAACGTGACATAAATTGTCATGTTTTATTGTTAGTATATTGTTTACATCATATGTTATCAAGATGAGATGCAAGGAGGAAAAGATATGTCACGTGAAATAGTTTTATTTATTGCAGCTAGTTTGGATGGATATATTGCGAAAGAAAATGATGATTTAGAGTGGTTAATGGAAACGGAAGGAGAGGGAGATAACGGTTATACAGAAATGTACGAAACAATTGATACAATAATTATGGGAAAGAAAACGTACGATTATGTAGTAGAGCATACGGAAACATTCCCGTACTTAGATAAAGCATGTTATGTTTTTTCTCGTTCAGAAAAAGGTTCAGACGGAAACGTGGAATTTGTAAATGAAGATGTAGTGGAGTTTACAAAAAGGTTAAAAGCACAAGAAGGGTCTAAAATATGGATGGTTGGTGGAGGAGAGCTACTGAGAGAATTCTTTAAAAATAATCTAATTGATGAATATATTGTTACGATTACACCGCATATATTAGGCTCAGGTGTCCCATTATTTAAAGAAAAGAATCCAGAAATTAATTTAACTTTAACGGATACAAAACGTTTTGGGCAATTTGTAAATTTATATTATAAAGTAAAATGATAAAGTGCAACTTTAATCAGTGGGGGTTTTGTTCATCTCCCACTGATTATTAGTTGAACCAATCGGGCTTTTACGGGCAGTAAGACCCCCACCTAACTTCTTTGCTTCCGCTGAATTTTGATGTAGGGGTCTTACTGCCCGTTAATGCGGGATAAAGAAACACGACTATTGATGATAGTCGTGTTTTTTTATGGATGGTAATGAAATTATAAAACAAGATCCATGATCAACTTCACTCGTGACAGTAATCGTCCCGCCGTGTAGTTCTACGATCTCCTTCACGATAGAGAGTCCTAAACCAGTTCCACCTGTAGCGCGTGATCTAGCTTTATCAACACGATAAAAGCGGTCGAAAATGTGAGGGAGGTCTTCAGGCGGGATACCTTCGCCTTCATCTTCAATTGTAATGGAGATACTTTTATGTTCTTCTGTAATAGAAATGTTTATATGAGAATGTTCTTTTGAATGTCTATAAGCGTTATTTAAAATGTTTACTATAACTTGTTCAAATCGCTGTTCATCTAAGTTTACTAGCAGTGTAGGAGGACAAGAGAAAGAAACTTTAATGTATCTTTCTTTATACATGGCGTTTACTTTTTCAGCTATACGAGTAAGGAAGGTGTGTAAATGCACTTCCTTTACTTGAATAGAAAAGTTATGTTGTTCCATTTGTGCAAGTGAAAATAAATCTTGAACTAAGTTTGTAATGTAATCAGACTCATCTTTTATAATTGATAAATATCGCAAACGTTGTTCAGGAGAGGTGCTTTCTTTTAAAGCAATGTCAGCATAACCTCTTACGTATGTTAACGGTGTTCGTAATTCATGAGCAACACTTGCTAGAAATTCACTTCGCTCTGTTTTCATATAATGTAAATCATTTGCGAGCGTTTGAATAGATGATGCTAGTTCACCAATTTCATCATTTCGAGTAGTTGTTAACGAAACGGACAAATCGCCTTTACTCATTTTTTCAGTTGCATGTTTCATGTGTAACAATGGTTTTGTTAATAAACGTGATAATAGGAAAATTGTGATGACTGTGAGTAGAAACGTGATGACACCAGCAATAATGAATTGTTTCGTTAATCCATTAACTAACTTTTCAATTGATTCTGTTCCAAGAAACATGTACACATAGCCTTCATGTTTTCCATCTACTACAATGGGGCTAACTGTACATATATAATTAGATGTTTTCCAATGATTTTCTATAATCGCTCCATTATGGTCTGTTCGAGTTTGCATTTTACTAATATGATCGTTTATAGTCGTGTTTATTTCGTTAGATTTAGCTAGTATTTCTTTATTTGCATTTGTAATAACGACAGTTGTTTCAGCTTCAGATTCCATTAATGCTACGTGAGAGATGGTTTGCTCATCGTAATATTTTTCAAGTACATCCCGGTGACTATTTCCTCGCTTTAATAAAGCCGTCATTTCTTCATTTACTCTAGTATTTACAAGACTATAATAGAGCAAAATAAAGAGAACACTTTCAATTAAAAGTGTAACAATTAAAAAATAAAATCCGAATTGAATTGAAATTCGTTTCATCGTTTTGCCCCTTACTGTTCAGTATCAATCCATCGATAACCTATTCCATACACGGTTTTTAAATGATGATCAATAGGGAAATGTGCTTTTCGCAATTTATCACGTAAATTGCGAATATGTGAATCGACTGTGCGATCTTCTGTATTTGTGTTTAACCCCCAAATTCGTTCGATGAGCTGATCACGGTTTAATACGTAGTTCACATGGCGTAAAAATAATCCGAGTAAAGAAAATTCAATTGGTGTGAGAAGGAGTTCTTCATTATGGACAGAAACGAAGTGTTTTGTTTCATCCCATACAATACCGTGATATTGGATTTGTTTATGTTCATTTGTACGTCTTAAAACGGCTTCAATTCTTGCGAAAAGTTCTTCTTCATGGAAAGGTTTCGTTACGTAATCATCGGCTCCAAGTTTTAATCCTTGAACGACATCTACTGTTTGATCACGAGCTGTAACCATAATAATAGGAATGTTACTAAAAGATCGGATTTTTTTGCACGTTTCCCATCCGTCCATCTTTGGCATCATAATATCGAGTAAAACAAATTTAAAGTTTCGATTTTCTATATGTAAAATAGCTTCTTCTCCTGAAGTCGCACATACGCAGTTATATCCAATTGGGGTAAGATAAAGCGTTAATAATTCAAGCATTCTCGGTTCATCGTCTACGAGCAGTATATCAATCATAGAGAGCCCTCCATATTTATAATCGTTACTTAAAGTGTAATGCAAAATCATGAAGAAATGGTGCAGATTATGATGTGTCTGCATAATTTCTTCAGAATTGCTTGTTATTGTGGAGTTGAAATTACATTTTAGGTAATCATATTGGCTCAAAAATGATTAATACGGAGGCGGTATAATGAAAAAAATGACCCGAATTTTTGGGATAACAATAATTACAGCAGTTGGTCTTGCTGCATGCGGACAAACGAATACAGACCATAAAAACCATGAATCTACAAAAGAGAAAAAAACAGAGCAAAAGGAAATGAAAATGAATCAGGAGGTAACGGCGCCAAAAGAAATGAACGAAGGGGCATCGTATGATTTATTAACGACAAGTTTAAAAAATGTGACGAGGTTAAATACAAATGATCCCCTGCAAATGGCAGTGTTAACTTCGCAAACGATATGGCCAGCAACCCATAAAGAGAACCAGCCGGGTGCTGTTATTTTAGTACCAGCAAGCGAGTGGCAATTAGGTATTGCGAGTGCAGACCTTATTCATCATCCGAATAACGGGCCGATTTTATTTATAGAAAAAGAAAAGATACCGGAAATGACGTTAAAAGAAATAAAACGATTAAATCCAATCGGAACGAAAGATGGAACACAAATTATGGTGATGGGGGATGTAGGTACTAGCGCGCTTGAACAATTAAAAGGTTATAAAGTAAAACAAATAAAAGAAACGGACCCAGCTATATTTGCGAAAGATGTTGATAAGGAGTATGCCGATATAACAGGAAGCTACCCAAATAGTGTTATTATCGGTTCATCTGCAGAAGAAGGACGTTTATATACAACACCCGCTGTAAATTGGATTTCTCATATGCCGGAACCACTACTCTATACAGAAAAGAATAAAGTGCCAGAAGCGACAATAGAGGCATTAAAGATGAGAAAAGATAAAGCAAATATATATATATTAGGGCCAGAAAAAATTGTTTCAAAAGAAGTAGAAAAGGAGTTAAGCAAATACGGGAAAGTAACGCGTATTAGTGGAGAGACCCCTACAGAAAACTCGATTGCGTTCGCTAAATTTAAAGATGAAAAAACAAAATTTGGCTGGGGATTCACAAAACCTGGTCACGGTTTATCATTTGTTTCAAGCAAAACACCAGATTTAGCAGTTGCTGGGGCACCTTTTTCACATATGGGTAAACACGCACCTGTTGTATTATTAGAAGAAGGTAAAGTTTCACAACCAGTGTATGACTTCCTTGCAAGCATTCAGCCGAAGTTTAAAGATGATCCAACACTTGGACCATATAATCACGGTTTCTTATTAGGAAGTACGAGTGATATTTCATTTGAAACACAAGGAATACTAGATGAGAGGTTAGAAATTGTTCAGGAAAGTGGTCAAGGACACGGTGGACATTAATGAAATGAGAAAAGATGCTACTAAGGTAGCGTCTTTTTCTTTAGGAAACTTTTACATAGCAAAAAATCTTCTACTCGTTATATAATAGCTTTCGTGCAGTCGGCTAGATTTTCTTATGGAGAAAATCAAATTATAAAGGAGTAGAGGAGTGGTATTTTGTTTCAAATGATAAAAAATGACTGGTTTTCTAATGTGAGAGGGGACGTGTTATCAGGAATTGTCGTTGCTTTAGCATTAATCCCTGAAGCGATAGCCTTCTCTGTTATTGCAGGCGTGGATCCAACAGTTGGACTATACGCAGCCTTTTGTATTGCAGTTACCATTTCATTTGTTGGCGGAAGAACTGGAATGATTTCAGCTGCAACAGGTGCAATGGCATTATTAATGGTAACGCTCGTTAAAGATCATGGTTTGCAATATTTATTTGCTACAACAATATTAACAGGTATCGTCCAAATTATTTTTGGCGTGTTCAAACTGAGCTCATTTATGAAGTTTGTTCCGAAATCTGTTATGAGTGGTTTTTTAAATTCACTTGGAATTTTAGTTTTTACAGCGCAATTACCGCATTTTAAAAATGCAACTTGGCAAATGTATGCACTCGTTGTATTAGGACTTGCAATTATATATTTATTTCCACGTATTACAACGGTTGTACCTTCTACGCTTATTTCAATTATTATTGTGACGAGTATTGCACTTATGAGCGGATTACAGTTGAAAACAGTAGGGGATATGGGAAGCCTGCCGAAAGAATTACCGTTCTTTAGTATTCCTGATGTGCCATTTACATTAGAAACATTAGGGATTATTTTACCTTATGCAGTTATGCTTGCAATCATTGGTTTACTAGAGTCTTTATTAACAGCTTCAGTTTTAGATGATATGACGCATACAGAAAGTAATAAGCATAAAGAGGCACGCGGACAAGGGATCGCAAACATCGTTGCTGGATTTTTCGGAGGAATGGCAGGATGTGCAATGATCGGCCAATCTGTTATTAATATTAAATCAGGTGGACGAGGTCGCCTATCAACATTTGTAGCGGGCGGATTTTTAATCGTATTATTATTCGTTTTAGGAGATTATGTCGTTCATATTCCGATGGCAGCTTTAGTTGCGGTTATGATTATGGTTTCAATCGGAACGTTTGATTGGAACTCTGTAACAACGATTCATAAAGTACCAAAAGGAAACGCATTTGTTATGATCGTAACAGTTGTGATTGTCCTAATTACACATAACTTAGCATTAGGTGTAATTATCGGAACAGTAATTAGTGCGGTGTTATTTGCATTCAATATGGCAAAGATTCACGTGAAACATTTATATATTGAAAATAAGAAAATATACGAAATTCACGGTCAACTTTTCTTTGCATCCACAGCCGATTTCATAAATAATTTTTCATTTAATGAAGATGTAAAAGAAATTGAAATGAATTTTACTCATGCGCACGTATGGGATGATTCAGCGGTGGCATCAATTGATAAAGTTATCATAAAGTATGAGCAAAGTGGTGTGAAAGTAAGTATAACAGGATTAAATGAACGTAGCTCAAAACTTGTTGCAAATTTAGCTACTTATAATAAAAGAATTGCTAGTTAAAAGCCTCCTTTTTAGGAGGCTTTATTATATAATACGAGTAGGATAACGAAAAGGGGATTCAGCATATGTACAAACAAATTATATTAGCATGTGACGGTTCTGAACATGCACTTCGAGCAGCGGAACATGCAACATATATTGCGAAATGTAGCGCAGAAACAAATGTTGAAGTTGTGTACGTAGTAGATAATAGAACGGCAAAATCAGATATTATACAAGGTCAAACAGATTTAGAAACAATATCGGCTAGTCGAAAAGATAAATTAAAAGAGATTGAAGTTTTATTAAAGAAAGAGAACATATCTTATACAATTACGATATTACATGGTGATCCTGGAGATACAATTGTTCAATATGTAAATACAGGAGATATAGATCTTGTTATCGCCGGAAGCAGAGGGCTAAATACACTGCAAGAAATGGTACTTGGTAGTGTAAGTCATAAAATAGCAAAACGAGTGAAATGTCCGGTGATGATTATAAAATAAAATGTAACTAAAGACCTTAGTATAGCTGAGGTCTTTTTTATGTATAAAGAACTCTCATTTGTGGAAATACTAGATATATAAGTTGAAAAGATGTTAACTTACAAATTTGTAAGTTAGTTGTTAGAGAAATCGATGTTATGAAATTTTTCCCATTGGTAAAATAAAAGTATCAAAGGGGAGATAGGGAGGATGGAAGCAATGAAATCATTTCAAAATTTGTCATATAGTCAAGGGGTAAGCTTAATTTGTTTAGGGGGATTTGCTGGATCTGTTACGTTAGCTGTTTTAATAAAGGTATTTCATCAAATCTTTTAATATTAGAGTAGGGAAGGAATTGGTTGTTATCATTAGTAGGAAAAGCAATGAAAATAAAAAATAGCTCTTAGCATGTATGTAAATGCTAAGAGCTATTTTTATGTTTATTTTTCTACTTCTGGCTTCTCACTTGTTACAGTAACGTCTTTCCAATGTGAAGTTATTTGATTCACTTCAGTGTTGACATCATAATTTTTTACGCGCTTATTAACACCTGTTAAATCAAATGTGTAATGAATTGGAATCATCGGTGCTTCGTCATGAATTAATTTTTGCCATTTATCGTATACTTCTTTACGATATTTTTCATCAGTAGCTTTTTCTGATAATCCTGCTTCTAATAACTTCGTATTTTCATCATTTACCCAGCGTTGATAGTTGAATCCGGCATTTTTGCCCCATAGGCCAGAAAGGTCAGGGTCAGAGCCAGTGTTCCAAGCACCGGCAAAAATATCAACCTTCGGATCATCTTTTTTAATCATGTCACGCATAGCATTAAATTCGTGTAAGCGTCCATCAACAAGTTCTACTTTTAAGCCGATATCTTTCCAAGATTGAATGTAGAATTTAGCCAGCGGTTCACTTGTTTCACTACCACTACTAGTTAAGAAGTTAATCTTCAATTCATTACCTTTTGGATCTTCACGGAATCCATCACCATTTTTATCTTTATACCCAGCTTCATCTAATAGTTTTTTCGCTTTATTTACATCGAAATTATACGCACCAACATCATTATTATGGTACTTTGGCATAGATGGTGGAATTGGAGAGTTAGCTGGAACGCGAAGTCCGTGATATACTTTCTCTCCTAATTTTTCTCTATCAATTGCATGTGCCATCGCTTGACGTAAACGAACGTCTTTGAACTTATCGTTATCCATTACAGCTTCATTCTTTGCTTTGTCCATATGTCCGAACTTAAATCCGATATAAGTGTAAGCAAGGTCAGTTTTACCAATTAGTTGTGTGTTTTTTAATTTACTTACGTTCGGATATTGATCAGCAGTAATTGCTGCAATATCAATATCACCTTTTTTCAGAGATGCACTAACAATAGATGGATTTACAACTTTTAATGTTACATTTTTTAGCTTAGGTTTGCCGCCCCAGTAATCATCAAAACGCTCATACTCAACTGATTCACCAGGAACGATTTTCTTCACTTTAAATGGACCGAATCCAATTGGATTTTGACGGATTTTATCTGATTCAGCTAGTTTTTCAATTGGTACATCACCTAAATATTTTTTAGGTGTAGGATATGTCCAAATACCAGTTTTTAGTGAAGGGTTTACTTCTTTATAAGTAATGGAAATTGTTTTTGGATCGACTACTTTAATACCAGAAATTTTGTCAGCTTTTCCAGTGTGATATTCTTCCATACCTTCAATCATTTGCATTTGTGTATCGTAACGGATACCTGTATATTTGCTATTACCGATTATTAAGTAAGAATATTCTAAATCCTCAGCTGTTACAGGATTACCATCGTGCCATTTTACATTATCTTTAATTTTAATTGTAATTGTTTTTTTATCTTCAGAAATTGTATAAGTTGCAGCACCGTCATTTGTAATTTCCCAGTTTTTATCTGTAGCTAATAATTGTTCATCAAAGAAATCCATAATCTCTGAATCTGGAGCAACTTCATACAATACCCTACTTAAAACACCAGCGAAAGGTGAATTTGAAACGAGTCCATAAGTTAATGATCCGTCTTTAATTTCTTTACCGTCATTTTTTACAGCAGCACTAAATTTATTTGTTTCTACTTTTTTTGTGTTTGCCTTTTTACTACCGCTATCAGCACCCCCACATGCAGATAGTAATAATGTTGAAGCAGCAAGTGTACTTAATACTTTGTACAGTTTTGGTTTGTTCATAACTTCTCCACCCCTTATCCTTTTCTTTGTCTCGCATCAGCCGCACGCTTTAACGCTTGACCAATAAAATTTATACACAGCATCAACACTAAAATCATGATTGATGCGGGTAACCAAATCCACCACTTTTCTTGTAATACATCTGGGTTAGTTGCGTAACTTACAAGTGTACCAAGACTTGGTGTGCTCTCTGGTAGACCGAAGCCTAAGTAAGTTAAACTAGATTCAATTCCGATGTTACCAGCAAGATTTAATGTGATATTTACGATAATAATAGAACTTAAATTAGGTAATATTTGCTGGAAGATTATTTTCCAATTTGGTGTTCCTAATGTTTTTGATGCAGATACGTAATCAAGTTCTTTCTCAGTCAATACTTTAGAGCGTATAAGCCTTGCTTTTCCGACCCATAAGAAAGCGGTCATTATGAGAATAAATGTCGTAATATTGAAAGTTGGAACGAGTGAGATAAACACGATAACAATCATTAAGAATGGTAAAATCATCATAAAGTCGATAAAACGCATAATGATGTTATCGACAACTCCTCCAAAATAGCCAGCAATTAGTCCCGTCGTAAGACCGATAAGGGTTGCTAAAAGAGTGATGGCTAAACCAACTGTAAAGGAGTTACGTGTACCAATAATTAATTGTCCGAAAATATCACGGCCTCCATAATCAGTTCCTAACCAATGTTCAGCAGAAGGAGGGTCATAAATAGCGAACAAATCGACTCGGACGATATCTTCTTGCTTCATAATAAATGAAGTTGCGTAAACGGCTATTAATATTAAAGCTAAAAAGAATAGAGAAAACATTGCTAGTTTATCTTTACGAAATTCTCGCCACATAATGGAGAAACCAGAGGGGCTCTTTTCGTAATGAATGACTTCAGTTTGTTTTTCAGGATTTGCTAACATAACGTTTCTTCACCTCCATTAATCAATACGAATACGTGGATCAACGATGCTTAGAATAATATCGGAAAGAAGAGTCCCGAGTAGCGTTGCGAATCCAGTAAATAATACAAGAGCAGTTACGACACTGAAATCACGTTGAGTGATAGATTGGAAAAATAGTTGTCCAATTCCTGGATAGCCGAAAATATTTTCTAGAATAATAGAGCCTCCAACTAAACCTGTAATTTCATATCCTAAAAATGCTGCAATTGGTAAAAATGAATTTCTTAAAATATGTCTGGAATATACTTTAGATTCTGGTACACCTTTTGCTTTTACTGTGCGTACAAAATCTTTATGTTTCGTATCGATAATTTCACTTCGTAAATATTGTACAGTTCCTACAGTCCCAATTAATGCCCCAGATAAAGCTGGTAAAATCATATGATTGAATTTACTTAAATAGTAATCAAATGATCCTGTTGCAACTTGTGGATCAACGCTACCACTCGTAGGGAAAATTGGATATAAAAAGCCGAATAAGAATAACATTACTAACCCGAAAATAAATAGTGGTGTACCGAATCCTAAAAAGTTATAGAGCGTAATGAGTCGATCAGCCCACGTATCATTCCAACGTCCACTTATAACTCCAAGTGGAATAGCAATTAAGTAAGTAAGAATAAGAATAAGAAGAGCTAACAGTATGGTATTGCCAAGACGTTCCCCGATAATATCTGTTACTTTTATTTTATGTGCGTAAGAAATACCGAAATCCCCTTGTACAGCATTTGAAATCCACCTTACATATTGAGTGGGAATAGGATCGTTTAAACCTAGTTTTTCACGTTGTTCTTCGAGCACTTTTGGATCGGCTTTTGGGTTTGCTAGTTCAGCGCCACTTAATGCATCACCTGGCATTGCCTTAGCCAGTGTAAAGACGAGTACGCTTAATATGAATAATTGCGGTATCATAACTAAAACCCGGCGTAATATAAATTTCCACATATTTTATCACTCCCTTAAGGTAATGCCACCCGGTGTGTTGGCGAGATTGGTTTTAAATCGTAAGCACGACCATTTTCATTGAAATAACTTTCGTATGATTTCTCATACTCAACGCTTACCTCACGACGCAATTTACGTTGTTGCTCGCGGTTTTCTGGACGAATATCAGGAATAGCTGATATTAGGCGCTTCGTATAGATGTGCTGTGGATTATTATAAATTTCAGCACTAGTTGCTTCTTCCACAATGCGTCCGCGATACATAACACCGATACGGTCACACATATGGCGAACTACACCTAAATCATGACTAATAAATAGGTATGTTAGTCCGAGTTCAGATTGTAAATCTTGCAAGAAGTTTAAAACTTGAGCTTGTACCGACACGTCAAGCGCGGATACAGGTTCATCTGCGATAATAAGCTTCGGTTTTAGTGTAAGTGCGCGTGCAATACCAATCCGCTGTCTTTGTCCACCGGAAAATTCATGTGGGTATTTATACATAGACTCAGGATTTAATCCAACTTTATCAAGATAATCTTGAACAGCTCTACGCTCTTCATCAGGTGAGAGTTTCTCAAAATTTCGAAGTGGTTCAGCGATAATATCCATAACACGTTTCTTCGGGTTTAAGGATGAATAAGGATCTTGAAAAATCATCTGAATATCTTTTCGTTGTTCTCTTAGTTCTGAGCGACTTAATTTTGTTAAATCTCTATTATTAAAATGAATGCTACCGCCTGTCGCTTTTGTTAAGTGCATAATTGCTTTTCCAGTTGTTGATTTGCCGCTCCCAGATTCCCCAACGATTCCGTATGTTTCGCCAGGTTGTAGTTCGAAGCTTACGCCATCAACAGCACGAACGTAATCTAATGTACGGCCGAAAACACCACCTTTAATTGGAAAGTGTACTTTTAAATCTTCTACTTTAAGCAGTGCCATGAGTTACGTCATCTCCTTTCTTATGTTGGAAGTTGAAATGTTTGTAGCAAGTGCAACGTACCCAATGGTCTTGTTTTACTTCATGTAAAACGGGATTTTCTTCATGTTGATCAGGTCTAATCCATGGAATCCGTGCTTGGAATCGACAACCTGTGCGAGGTAACTTAGCTAATGTCGGTACAACGCCTTGAATAACATGTAATTTTTCTTTTTCAGCAGATGCAGACGGGATTGAATTTAATAAGGAACGAGTATATGGATGAAGAGGGTTATTAAAAATCTCTTCGACTGTTCCTGTTTCTACAACTTGTCCTGCATACATAACGACGATACGATCAGCGGTTTCGGCCACGACGCTTAAATCGTGTGTAATTAAGATGATGCCCATTTTCGTTTGTTCTTGAATGGAACGTAATAAATCTAAAATTTGCGCTTGAATGGTTACGTCAAGTGCAGTTGTTGGCTCATCTGCAATAATGAGCCCTGGCTTACAAGCAATTGCAATTGCGATAACAATTCTTTGTCTCATTCCGCCAGATAATTCGTGTGGGTATTGTTTATATGTAAGTTCTGGTTTTGGAATACCAACTTGATGGAGTAGTTCTAAGGTGCGTTCTTTCTTTTCAACTTTTGAAAGTCTTGTGTGGTAGTCTAAGTTTTCTTCGATTTGTTTTCCAACTGTCATAAGAGGATCGAGTGCTGTAAGAGGTTCTTGGAAAATCATTCCGATATTTGAACCGCGTACTTTATTTATTTCGGCGGTTGACATGCTAAGTAAGTCCTTATCTCTATAGTAAAGCTGCCCTTGTAATTTTGTATTTGCTTCATTATGCAGTCGCATAATGGAAAGGGCAAGTGCACTTTTTCCGCATCCTGACTCACCAACGATAGCAACAATTTCATTTTCATGAACAGTTAAGGATACATCATCAACTGCTGCATGATACTGATCTTGTATACGAAAGGAAGTTTGCAAGTTTTCAATACGAAGAAGTGGATTCTTCATGGCTATCCCTCCATCTTTTCTGAAAAGACTAAATATTTTGTATGTTGTTATTTTAATATAAATTGACAATGTTTGACAAGGATAAGTTGAAAAAATATTCAAAAATCTTTTTATATAAAAGTGGAATGCAGTTGTATTAGGTGTTGAAGTTATTTGGAAGCGCTAACATATATATGAGAGGAAAATGAATCTTTTGTAAGAAAAAAGATTTATATGTAGAAAAAAGAGAGGCATTCTGGAAAGAATGGTCTCTCTTTTTTTGATAAGTATAATATTTGTACTTAAGCTTGCTTTTGTTTTGTTGACCCTGTATTTAAAGTAAGGGCAAGGAAGAACATTGCAAGTATGCAAGATGCAAGTAATAAGATGAATCCGCCATCCCATCCGAATGCATCTACGATAAAGCCCATAGCGGCACTAGCGAAAGCAGCTCCGCCTAAGTAACCGAAGAATCCAGTTAAGCCTGCTGCAGTTCCAGCAGCTTTCTTTGGTGCTAAGTCTAGAGCGTGTAGACCAATTAACATAACCGGTCCGTAAATTAAAAATCCAATTGCGACAAGTGCGATACTATCAACCATTGGATTACCAGGAGGGTTTAACCAGTAAACAAGAACTGCGATAAATACACCAACCATAAATAAAATACCAGCAGGTGCACGACGTCCTTTAAATAGTTTATCACTCATCCATCCGCAAAGAAGTGTACCTGGAATACCAGCCCATTCATATAGAGCGTAAGCAGTACGTGAGCTACTATGAGTAAAGCTTTTTTCTTCTACTAAATAAGTAGGAGCCCAGTCTACAACGCCGTAACGTACGAAATATACGAAAACGTTCGCAATAGCGATGTACCATAAAAACTTATTGTTTAGTACGTATTTAAATAAAATTTCTTTTGCCGAAAGTTCGCGTTCGCGATCTTTTATTTTCTCATCTGGTGGATATTCTCCAGTATGCTCTTCAATAGAAGGTAGTCCACAAGATTGAGGCGTATCTTTCATCGTAATTAATACATAAATACCAACTAAAATTGAAAGAATACCTGGGAAGTAAAAAATACTTTTCCAGTCATCTGCGAAGAAGTATAAGCCTAATGTTACAAGAGAAGGCATAAGCGCGCCGCCGACATTATGAGCGACGTTCCAAATAGACATTTTTGTACCACGTTCGCTAATAGAGAACCAGTGAACCATCGTACGGCCACAAGGAGGCCAGCCCATACCTTGTACCCATCCATTTAAAAACTGAAGTACAAACATAAGTATAATGCTCGTTGTAATGAAAGAAAATGAGCCGAAAATAATATTAATGATACCTGATAAAAATAGCCCAGCTGCTAAAAAGTAGCGAGGATTACAACGATCGGATACGATACCCATCAAGAATTTACTTAATCCGTAAGCGATAGATACTGCTGAAAGGATAACCCCAAGTTCCCCTTTACTAAAGCCTTGCTCGATTAAGTATGGCATTGCTAGTGAAAAGTTTTTTCGAACAAAGTAGTAGCCTGCATAACCGATGAAGATACCTAAGAATACTTGTAAACGTAATTTACGGTATTCGCTATCAACGCGATCAGCTGGTAAGCGTTCCGCGTGGGGCGCAGGTTTAAATAATTGTGTGAAAAACATAAAATGAAAATCCTCCCCTAATTAATTCGAAGCGTTTTAAGACAGAGAATATAAAAAGGCCATGAAATATAAAAAAGTTTCCTTTTTTATGATTCATAGCCGTGTACTCCGTTTCTCCGTGACTGTCAATATTAACTTCGTCGAAAATTATACAACTTTGTGACAAAAATGTAAACGTTTTTATGAATAAAAGTATTGACGGATTTTGTTCGCGGGATTAATATTTAAATACGTTAAATATTTTATTGTTTAAATAAGGGGTGGATAACATGCCAAATGATATGACGCATATCGATAAAATTCAAGCTCTTGCCTTTTCGATTGGAAAGAAAATGCAGACGGAGTTATTAGAACAAATGCAAGCAACAGGACTTACACCACCGCAGTTTTATATTTTAAAGATTTTAGATCATTATGGGGCTTCAAGAGCGACAACATTAGCAAAAAAGATGTATGTGAAGCCTAGCGCGATTACAGTGATGATTGATCGTCTAATCGATCAAGAACTTGTAGAACGCTATCACGACAAAGATGACCGTCGTGTTGTCATCATCGAGTTAACAAAAAAGGGGAAAGCTAGAGTAGAAGAGGCAATGACAGCTCGCAACGAGCATATTGCAAAATACTTTTCACATTTAGAGTTGCAAGAAAGAGAAGATTTATTACGTCTCTTTGAGAAGTTAGAAACCATTATTTGCGGGACACAAGAGAAAAAAGAGAATAACTAAGAGGAATTGAGGAGATTACATGGAGCAACAAGAAAATCAAAATAGAAAGTTGTTGTTAATCGGTTTAGTAATCGCGATGCTATTTGCTGCATTAGATGGAACAATTGTTGGTACAGCAATGCCACGTATCGTCGGTGACCTAGGCGGATTAAGTTTAATGACATGGTTAACGACAGCTTATATGTTAACATCAACGACAGTTGTACCAATTGCAGGTAAATTAGCGGATTTACTTGGTCGTCGTAACGTATATATAACAGGGCTAGTTATTTTCATGATTGGTTCGGCGTTATGTGGTATGGCGAATGGTATGACAGAATTAATTATTTTTCGTGGTATTCAAGGTCTTGGTGGCGGTATTATGATGCCAATGGCTATGATTATTATTGGAGATATGTTCACGGGAAAAGAACGTGCGAAATGGCAAGGTATTTTTGGTGCGTTATACGGTCTTGCTTCTGTAATTGGACCGCAAGTTGGTGGTTGGATTGTAGATGCAGTGAACTGGAGATGGGTATTCTACATTAACTTACCGGTTGGTATTTTAGCAACAATCTTTATTGCAATGGGATTAAAATCACATAAACAAACAGGACCAATTAAAATTGATATCGCTGGAATCTTTACGATGATTCTAGGTGTTGTAAGTTTATTACTTGCGCTAACGTTTGGTGGAAAAGATTATGCATGGGATTCTTGGCAAATTATCGGTTTATTCGCACTAGCTGTAATTGGTATCGTTAGCTTTGTTATTGTTGAAACGAAAGCTGAAGAGCCGATTTTACCAATGCATTTCTTTAAAAATCGCACATTTACAATACTGAATGCGATTGGATTCTTTATGAGTATTGGAATGTTCGGCGCGATTATGTTCGTACCATTCTTCATGCAAGGTATTGTAGGAGTAAGTGCTGCTGAATCAGGAACAATTATGACTCCAATGATGATTACAATGATTGTAATGAGTATTATCGGTGGGCAACTTGTATTAAAAGTTGGTGTAAAACCACAAATTATCGCAGGTATGCTTATTATGGCCGGTGGTTTCTGGTTATTAACAACGATGGATATGCACACAACGAAGCTTACAGCTACTTCTTATATGATGGTTATCGGTTTAGGAATGGGTCTTGTAATGCCAACATTAACATTAGCGTTACAAGAAAGCTTCCCGAAAAAAGACCTTGGTGTCGTAACGTCATCAAGTCAGTTCTTCCGTCAAATTGGTGGAACATTTGGTATTACAATTTTAGGATCAATTATGAATAACACTTCAGGTACAACGTTAACAAATAAATTAGTACCTGTATTAGATACATTCCCGAAAGAAGCGGGACAAATGGTAACGAAATTTAAAGATATGATTCACACAGATCCACAAGGTTTATATTCGATGCTATTTAGCCCAGAGGCATTAAAACAAATGCCAGAAGCGTTTGCTAACAGCATTGTACCTATTTTGAAAAACTCTTTAGTAGACTCGCTTCATACTGTATTCTTAACAGGATTAGTATTTATCGTAGTAGGTGCCATCTTTACGATTTTCTTACAAAAAATTAAACTATCAGATCGTAAAAAAGATGCTGAAGAGCCTGCTGTTGAAGAAAAAGAAAAAACTGTATCATACTCGTAATGAAGAAGCATCGCCTTATAGCGGTGCTTTTTTGAGTATAACCTTAAAAGCTTTTTAGTGAGAAATGATTGACGTATTTTTAGAAATACGTTATATTATTTTCTGTAAACGGTTACATGAAATGAGGAGAAAAGAGAATGAGTACGATTAAAGACGTTGCGAAATTAGCGGGAGTATCTGTTGCGACCGTTTCCAGAGTTCTAAATAAAAATGGATATGTTCATGAAGATACATTAAAAAAGGTAGAGCGTGCAATAGAGATGTTAGATTATAAGCCTAGTACAGTAGCGCGTTCACTGTATAATAAAAAGTCTCGTTTAATTGGCTTAGTTGTTCCGAATATCGTGAATCCGTTCTTTCCAGAAGTTGCACGTGCCGTAGAAGATGTAGCACATAAACAAGGTTACACAGTTGTTCTTTGTAACTCTGATGAAAGTTTAGAAAAAGAGAAACAATACATTGATGTACTTAGACAAAATAATGTAGATGGATTTATTGTAGCAACGAATCCACAAAATAGTGTTAATTACATGAATTTATCTGTTCCGGTTGTTGCGATTGACCGTATGTTTAATGAGCGTATTCCTACTGTATATGCAGATAACTATGCAGGAAGTCAGGCTGCGACAAAGTTGTTACTAGATAAAGGATGTAAACATATTGCACATATTCGCGGACCACGTGATGTGAGTACTGCAAATGAACGTTTTGAAGGTTTTGTAGACGTTATTACGCAAAATAATCTTTCGTATATGATTGCGGAGAGTACGTTTGAGCCAGCAAATAGTGAGCGTGTAGCGATGGAATTATTAGAAGAATACCCGCATATTGATGGTATTGTTGCTGGGAATGATTTAATTGCGATTGGTATTGTAAAGGCTGCACTTCAAAAGGGGATTGCCATTCCAGATGATTTACAAATTATCGGATTTGATGGAATTTCTTTAACAGAAATGATGTATCCATCTATTACAACAGTTGCACAACCGATATATGAAATGGGGAAAATTGCAACAGAGTTGTTGTTAGAGCAAATGGAAGGAAATACATTAGAAGAGAAACACTATCGTTTGCCGATTGAAATTATAGAACGAAATACAACGAAGTAAGGAGATGAAACAGATGCCAAATATTGCAGTAGTAGGAAGCATTTCAATGGACTTAGTGGCTGTTTCAAAAAAACGGCCGAAAGCAGGAGAAACAGTAATTGGTGAAGCGTTTCATACAATCCCAGGAGGGAAAGGGGCAAACCAAGCAGTTGCTGCAGCTAGGTTAGGAGCAAATGTAGCAATGGTTGGAGCGGTAGGAAATGATGATTATGGAACAGTAGTTAGAAAAAATTTAGAGAACGAACGCATTTTTATCGATTATGTGGTACCGGTTACAGATAGAACGACAGGAATTGCTCATATCGTTTTAGCAGAAGAAGATAACAGTATCGTTGTCGTACAAGGGGCAAATGCTCTTGTAAATAAGTCAGTTGTAGATCGCTCCAAAGACCTTCTTGTAAAAGCGGATATGGTTGTTCTTCAACTAGAAATTCCACTTGAAACAGTAAAATATGTATTGGCTATTTGTGAGGAATATAATATTCCTGTTATGTTGAATCCAGCGCCAGCACAAGTTTTATCAGAAGAAATTTTAGAAAAAGCAACTTATATTACGCCAAATGAACATGAGTGCCGCATTGTATTAGATGATTTTACATCACCAATTGAAGATTTATTGGCGAAGTATCCAAATAAATTATTGATGACAGAAGGTTCTAACGGTGTTCGTTTCCATAATGGCACAGAGATTGTACATGTTCCTAGCATTGCTGTTGATGTAGTGGATACAACTGGAGCTGGTGATACATTTAATGGTGCGTTAGCAGTTGCACTTTCTGAAGGAGAGACACTTCAAAAAGCAATTCGTTTCGCGAATATTGCCGGTGGTCTTTCTGTAACGAAACTTGGAGCACAGGGCGGTATGCCAACGAGAGATCGAGTACGTGAAGTGCAGGTGATTGTTGGATGAAAAAGCATGGTGTATTAAACAGTGAAATCGCGGCAGTCCTTGCTTCACTTGGGCATACAGATACGGTTGTAATTGCTGATTGCGGGTTACCGATTCCGGATGGAGTAAAACGAATTGATTTAGCTGTTGAGATTGGAAAACCGAGTTTTTTAGAGGTGTTACAAGTTGTAGCTGATGATATGGCAATCGAAAAAGTGACGTTAGCAGAAGAAGTCATTATAAATAATGCGGAAGTAAATAAAGAGATCGAGCAAAAATTAATAGAGCCAGCATTTGAGTATGTATCTCATGAACAATTTAAAGAGCATACAAAGAAAGCGAAGGCGATTATTCGTACAGGCGAGGCTACGCCTTATGCAAATGTAATTTTACATGCAGGCGTGATTTTTTAATAAAGGGAAGTGATGGGAATGCATATTGAAATGAAAAACATTTCAAAGGCGTTCAATGGCAATCCTGTTTTGAAGAATGCACAGTTTATGATTGAAACAGGAGAAGTCCATGCATTGATGGGGGAAAATGGAGCGGGTAAATCAACGCTCATGAAGATTTTAACAGGTGTATACAAAAAAGATGATGGGACAATCACGATTGATGGGCAAGAGCGCACCTTTAAAAATGCGAAAGAAGCTGAAGAGTACGGCATCGCATTTATACATCAAGAACTAAACATATTGCCGAATTTAACAGTAGCTGAAAATATGTTTCTTGGTAAAGAGTTAATGTATGGGAAAACAGGTATTTTACGCACTCGACAAATGAACGCGATTGCGCAGCAGCAACTAGCAGAGCTAGGATTGCATGTAAGAGGTGCTATGTTAGCAGAGGAACTATCGGTTGGACAACAGCAAATTATCGAAATTGCGAAAGCGTTAATGACAAACGCGAGCGTTATTATTATGGATGAACCTACTGCGGCACTGACGGATCGTGAAATCGAAACGCTCTTTACAGTAATCAATAAGTTACGTAAAGAAGGTGTTTCATTCGTGTACATTTCGCATCGTATGGAAGAGATTTTCTCAATATGTGATGCCATTACGATTTTGCGTGATGGAGAATACGTTGGAAAGAGATTAATTCCAGAAACATCATTTGATGAAGTAGTGAGTATGATGGTGGGGCGCAGCATTGGTGAACGTTACCCAGAGCGAAATAGTCAAATTGGTGATGTCATTTTTGAAATGCGTAACGGAACGAAGAAAGGGAAATTTGAAAATGTTTCGTTTCAAGTGAGGAAAGGTGAAATCCTTGGTGTAGCTGGTTTGATGGGGGCTGGTCGCACTGATATTATGAAAGCGATATTTGGTTATGAACCTTTAGATTCTGGACAAATTTTTATAAATGGACAAGAAGTAAAGATTGATAGTCCGATAGATGCAATTAGACAAAGAATTGCTTTCATTACAGAAGATAGAAAGTCTGAAGGATTAGTGTTAGATTTTTCAATTCGAGAAAATTTAGCTTTACCGAATTTAGAAAGTCTTTCAAAGGGAAGTGTTCTAAGCAACGAGCTAGAACAACAGTTTACAGAGGATATGATGAAGCTTCTTAATGTGAAAGCATCTAGCGGAGAGCAGGCAGTGAAATCTCTTTCTGGTGGAAATCAGCAAAAGATTGTAATCGCAAAATGGCTAGGCATTCATCCGCAATTACTCATTTTAGATGAGCCAACAAGAGGTGTCGATGTTGGAGCGAAAAAAGAAATTTACTCTATCATGAATAAGCTTACTGAGCAAGGCGATGCCGTTATTATGGTATCATCTGAGCTTCCGGAAGTTTTAGGAATGAGTGATCGAGTTCTTGTTATTCATGAAGGAAAAGTCGGCGGCATTTTAGGGAAAGATGAGGCATCACAAGAGTCTATTATGGCACTAGCTACAGGGGGAGAGTAAGGATGGCTAAGAAGGGGAATGTATTACAACAACTCGGTTCTTTAATCGGTTTAGTATTAATTATCGTCGTAATTACAGTTTTAAATCCAGCGTTCATTGAAATTCCAAATTTATTTAATATACTGCGTCAAGTATCGATTAATGCGCTTATTGCATTCGGAATGACCTTCGTAATTTTAACAGGGGGTATTGACTTATCGGTAGGTTCTATTTTAGCATTATCAAGTGCACTTGTTGCTGGAATGATGGCAAGTGGCATGGATCCGTTCCTTGCAATGGCAGTTGGACTATTAGCAGGTCTTGTAATGGGGATTGTAAACGGTATCATCATTGCGAAAGGAAAAGTAGCTCCATTTATTGCAACTTTAGCAACAATGACTATTTTTCGTGGGTTGACGCTTGTTTATATGGACGGACGTCCGATCACTGGTCTTGGTGATCATTTAATGTTCCAAATGTTTGGCCGCGGTTATTTTCTTGGTATTCCGGTACCAGCTGTTACAATGATGATCGCTTTCGCAGTACTGTACTTCATTTTGAAGAAAACGACATTTGGCCGTCGTACATTTGCAATTGGTGGAAATGAAGAAGCAGCAGCACTATCAGGTATTAATGTTACGAGAATTAAAGTAATGATTTACGGTCTTTCCGGAATTTTGGCAGCGCTTGCAGGTATTGTCTTAACATCACGACTAGATTCTGCACAGCCGACTGCAGGTACTTCTTACGAATTAGATGCAATTGCAGCAGTTGTATTAGGTGGAACAAGTCTTTCTGGGGGAAGAGGATGGATTGTTGGTACATTCATCGGTGTACTAATTATCGGTGTACTAAATAACGGTTTAAATTTATTAGGTGTATCTTCTTTCTTCCAACAAGTTGTAAAAGGACTTGTAATCTTACTAGCTGTATTAATTGATCGCCGAAAAGAAGCGTAATGGAGGGACAGTTCATGAAGAAATGGTTACTTATACTCGTTGCATGTATTATGGTCATTACTGCTGGTTGTTCAATGGAACCACCAGAATGGGCAAAGGATTCTAGCGATAAAGGTCGAAATAAAACTATTAAAGTTGGATTCTCTGTTTCAACTTTAAATAATCCCTTCTTTGTAACTTTGAAAAAGGGTGCAGAAAAGAAAGCGAAAGATAGCGGCATCGAATTGATTGCTGTTGATGCGCAAAATGATGCAGCGAAGCAAACGAACGATGTTGAAGATTTAATTCAAAAGGGTGTCGATGTAGTTGTTATTAATCCGACCGATTCAGATGCTGTTGCTTCAGCGGTAAGTGCGGCAAATGCAGCAAATGTTCCTGTTATTACAGTAGACCGCGTTGCGAATTCAGGTAAGGTTGTTTCTCACATTGCATCTAATAATATCGAAGGTGGTCAAATGGCTAGTGATTACATTCGTGAATTAGTCGGCGAAGGAGCAAACGTTGCTGAGTTAG
Source organism: Bacillus sp. GC_Bacil_1 (assembly GCF_026540675.1). Lineage (NCBI taxonomy): Bacteria > Bacillati > Bacillota > Bacilli > Caryophanales > Bacillaceae > Bacillus > Bacillus sp. GC_Bacil_1. The sequence continues at coordinate 57,712 of NZ_JALNUG010000019.1, read as the reverse complement.
AAGGAATCCCTGGATCGTCTGCTGCTCGTGAACGTGGGAAAGGATTCCATAACGTAGCCGATAAGTCTTTAAAAGTAGTTGCCAAACAAGCGGCTGATTTTGATAGAGCGAAAGGATTATCTGTTATGGAAAACATTTTGCAAGCAAATGGTGATATTAAAGCCGTGTTTGCGCATAACGACGAGATGGCATTAGGTGCACTTGAAGCATTGAAGTCTGCTGGAAAAACAGATGTAGTAGTTGTTGGATTTGATGCAACAGAAGATGCTGTGAAAGCGGTTAACGATGGGCGTATGGCTGCAACAGTCGCTCAAAAACCGGAATTAATCGGAGAGAAGGCGATGCAAACAGCAAAAGAGATAACACAAGGTAAAAAAGTGGACAAATCTATTCCGATTGAATTAGAGCTTATTAAGAAAAATAAATAAATATAAAATGAAAATTAGGAAGGAAGAATAACAAATGAAATTTTTTATTGATACAGCAAACATTAACGAAATTAAAGAGGCAAATGCATTAGGCGTAGTAGCTGGAGTAACGACAAACCCATCACTTGTAGCAAAAGAAGGCGTAGATTTCCATGAGCGTATTCGTGAAATTTGCAGCTTTATAGAAGGACCTGTAAGTGCAGAAGTAATTAGCTTAGAAGCTGATAAAATGATTGAAGAAGGAAAAGAATTAGCGAAGATTGCTCCAAACGTTGTTGTAAAAGTTCCAATGACAACAGAAGGTTTAAAAGCAGTAAAAGCATTCTCAGATTTAGGAATTCGTACAAACGTTACATTAGTATTCTCAGCAGTTCAAGCATTACTTGCAGCTCGCGCTGGTGCAACATATGTTTCACCATTCTTAGGTCGTTTAGATGATATCGGTCATAACGGTATGGATTTAATTCGTCAAATCGCAGAAATCTTTGCAATTCATGGCATCGAAACAGAAATCATTGCAGCATCTGTACGTCACAGCGTTCACGTAACTGACGCAGCATTAAACGGTGCACATATTGCAACAATCCCAGCAAACGTAATTGCTTCATTAGTGAAGCACCCATTAACAGATCAAGGAATTGAGAAATTCTTAGCTGATTGGGAAAAAACACAAGAGAAATAATAGAAAATCAAGAATCCTAGTTTAATTGACTAGGATTCTTTTTTATTTAAAAGAATTTTCATGCAATTTTGCATATTGTCTTTTAAATTTGTTATATAAGATATTTAATATATATCACATAACTCTTTATTTTTCATATTTCGATATAAAGTGAAACTTTAATCAGTGGGGGCTTTGTTCATCAGCACACTGATTATTAGTTGAACCAAGGGATAAACAGATAGAGGGTCTGACCAGAAAACTGGAGGGCATGATTCTATAACAGAAAGTTTAATGTTTATAGAATTATGTCTTTTTATATAGGGAGGGTAGTAAACAGAGATTTCGACAAAAACGCACCGATTTATCTGAATTTTAAGTTTTATAAAAGGAGAGAAATGGAATGAGAAGAAAAGCCCCATTTAAAGTGTTGTCATCATTAGCAATTGCAGCAATTATCGGATGCACATCTGTAATGAGTGCGCCGTTAACATATGCAGAAACGCCAGCAAAAGAGAAAGAGAATGTGTCTACAACGCCAATTGATTACAATTTAATTCAAGAAGATCGTTTAGCGGAAGCTTTGAAAGAAAGAGGAACAATTAATCCAGCATCTTCTAAAGAAGAGACGAAAAAGGCTGTCGAGCAATATATTGAAAAGAAACAAGGAGATCAGGCGAACAAAGAAATTCTTCCAGATGCTCACTCACAAGAAACGTCTGATTTCACAAAAAAAGTAAAAGAGAAAAAGATGGAAGAAAAGGAAAATGTAAAAAAGACTGAAAAAAATATTAATCTTGAGCAAAAGCCAGAACCAAATAAAAAGCAATTAAATGGGCAAGTTCCAACTTCAAAAGCAAAGCAAGCTCCATATAAAGGATCTGTTCGATCGGATAAAGTATTAGTGCTACTCGTTGAATTTAGTGATTATAAACATAATAATATTGATCAAACACCAGGTTATATGTATTCGAAAGACTTTAGTAGAGAACATTATCAAAAGATGTTGTTTGGTAAGGAGCCTTATACATTATTTGATGGTTCAAAAGTAAAAACGTTTAAACAATACTATGAAGAGCAGTCTGGTGGTAGTTATACGACAGACGGATATGTAACGGAGTGGCTAACAGTTCCAGGAAAAGCATCTGATTATGGAGCTGATGGTAGCAGTGGTCACGATAATAAAGGTCCGAAAGGTGCACGTGATTTAGTGAAAGAAGCTTTGCATGCAGCTGCTGAGAAAGGACTAGATTTATCTCAGTTTGATCAGTTTGATAGGTATGATACAAACGGGGATGGGAATCAAAATGAACCTGACGGTGTAATTGATCATTTAATGGTAATCCATGCTGGTGTTGGTCAAGAAGCAGGTGGTGGTAAATTAGGTGATGATGCGATCTGGTCACATCGTTCAAAATTAGCAGTAGATCCAGTAGCGATTGAAGGTACAAAATCAAAAGTAGATTACTTTGGTGGAAAAGTAGCAGCACATGATTACACAATTGAACCAGAAGATGGAGCTGTAGGTGTGTTTGCGCATGAATTTGGACATGATCTTGGATTACCAGATGAATATGACACGAAATATACTGGAAATGGTTCACCTGTCGAAGCTTGGTCGTTAATGAGTGGAGGTAGTTGGACAGGAAAAATCGCAGGAACGGAGCCGACAAGTTTTTCACCACAAAATAAAGACTTCTTACAAAAGAATATGGGTGGCAACTGGGCAAAAATATTAGAAGTAGATTACGATAAAATTAAGAGTGGTGTGGGAGTTCCTACCTATATTGATCAAAGTGTTACGAAATCAAATCGTCCAGGCGTTGTACGTGTTAACTTACCAGGTAAAAGTGTTGAAACGATTAAACCGGAGTTTGGAAAGCATGCATATTATAGTACAAGAGGCGATGATATGCATACAACGTTAGAGACACCTTTCTTTGATTTAACAAAAGGAACAAATGCAAAATTCGATTATAAAGCAAATTATGAGTTAGAAGCAGAGTGCGATTTCGTCGAAGTACATGCAGTAACAGAAGATGGAACGAAGACGTTAATTGATAGACTTGGAGAAAAAGTAGTCCAAGGAGATAAAGATACAACAGATGGGAAATGGATTGATAAATCATATGATTTAAGTCAATTTAAAGGCAAAAAAGTGAAACTACAATTAGACTATATTACAGATCCGGCTGTAACATATAAAGGTTTTGCGATGGACAATGTAAATGTAACTGTTGATGGACAAGTTGTATTTTCTGATGATGCAGAAGGACAGTCTAAAATGAATTTAAATGGTTTTGTTGTTTCTGATGGGACAGAGAAGAAAGCTCATTATTACTACTTAGAGTGGAGAAACTATGCGGGATCAGATAATGGTTTAAAAGCAGGAAAAGGTCCAGTGTATAATACAGGTCTTGTCGTTTGGTATGCAGATGATAGTTTCAAAGATAACTGGGTTGGGGTGCATCCAGGTGAAGGATTCCTTGGTGTTGTAGATTCTCATCCAGAAGCGCTAGTTGGTAATTTAAACGGAAAACCAGCATACGGTAATACGGGCATGCAAATTGCAGATGCTGCATTTTCATTTGATAAAACACCAGCATGGAGTGTAAATTCATTAACACGTGGTCAGTTTAACTATTCTGGATTAGAAGGTGTTACAACTTTTGATGATTCAAAAGTATATAGTAACAAGCAAATTGCAGATGCAGGAAGAAAAGTTCCAAACCTTGGACTTAAATTCCAAGTTGTTGGACAGGCAGAAGATAAATCGGCAGGCGCTGTTTGGATTAAACGTTAATAACATAAAAGCACATTCTTCATATGAAGAGTGTGCTTTTTAATTTGTACAGTAAGTTATTATTTTAGTTTATGTAATACAAGTGTTTATTCATGTGTAGTGTATCAAATTATGTGGGGAAAGGAAATATTTCCGAGGAAATTGTCGAAGTATCGTCAGTATTTATAAACTTTCTTTTTAAAAGAAGCGATGTATTATTGCCTTTACGGCTCAATTTATTTACATTGTTATTTGGTTATACACAAAAGTAATATATTGGGCAAAAAAGAGTTCTATTCAATAGGGCTCTTTTTATAGATAGAAAGGAGTAAGCGATAAATGAAAGAAGTTATTGAATGTCCACAGTGTGAAGGGGATATTACTGTACAGCATATTATTGATCTCCCGCATCCTTTTTCATTAAGGTGTCCACATTGTAAGGTGAAGTTGAAAGAAATCAGGGTAACGCCATGTTTAATATTAGCGATGATTTGTATAATTCCATTGTTTATTATTATTGGAGAGAGTATTAAGGAATTACTAGTAAAATATTTTTCTATTGTAGACAATGTACCAACTGTACTTATTTTCTTTTTATTTTGTTATCCATTGTATTATTTCTATGAAAAATATAATGCTATATTGTTTATTAAATATGGTTTGCTGAAAGTTAAAAGTTAAATTGAATAGGAGATTATCATTATGCTTTGGAAAATATATTTAGTTATTGTAGCAATGTTAGCTATTATTTCGTTAGTAAGGGGTATGTTTCAAACACCAATTCAAAAGTTTGACTTTGTAGTATCTATTATTACGTGGATAGGGCTTTTTGGTTTTGTATTTGATATACAAATATTAACCTCAATTGTTTGGAAATGTATCTTCTTGTTTAGCGTCATTTGGACTTTAACTGCAGTTTTTGTTTTTCGTTTATATGAAGAGCGAGATGAGCCATTACCTTTTATATTTAAATTAATTGGCATTATTCCAACGCTTCCATTATATTACGGATTATATCAATATGCATTTTAAAAAAAACAACGATGGATTATCCCATCATTGTCTTTTTTACTTTGCTTCTTACATAAATCATCCCAGCAAATGTTAATAAAAATGCTGTCCCGATAATGAAGCTGATGCTAGGTGATGCTCCGATTGCGCCGACTGTAAAGGAGCCAGCAACAACTCCTAATGAGAAGAAGGCATAAAATAATCCGAATGCCTTTCCACGATTATCGTCTGTAGTATTTTCAACGAGTAAAGCGTTAATAGACGGAAAGAGGATTGCGAATCCAATTCCATAAATCATCATTACGATAAAGAGCATACCTTTTGTAGCAAATAATCCGAGTAAAGATAATGCGAATGCCATAACTGCAATTCCGATTAGCATTAGTTTCGAACGATTAAATCGATCGTAAATACGATTTGTTGGAAGCAAGAAGAAGAGGATAGCAGTTATACCGAATACACTTAACATCATGCCTGTTGTGGATGCTTTAAGCGCTAATGCCTCAACTTTTACTGGTAACATATAAGTGACAATTCCTTGTGAAAACATTAATGTGAAAGCACCAATATATGCTTGTAATAACGGTTCTGATTTTAAAAGTTCAACCATATCTTCTTTGTTCATCATTTGTGTTCTTGATGTATCTTTTCTTGATACGTTATTTGGTAAGAAGAATAGAGATACGATCGTACCAAGAGCCATTAAAATAGAAATAGTAATGAAGACCCACTCTACGCCAGCTGTTGCTTTCATAATACCGCTGAAAGCAGGTCCTACGATTGCGGCTGTTCCAACAGCAGCACCAGATAGAGCCATTGCTTTTCCTTGTCTTTTTGCATTTGTTTGTTTTGATAAAAATGTAAAGGCAGCAGGAATTAAAAAGCCATCACTAAATCCATGCATAAAGCGCACAACTAATAGTTGTTCACCACTTTGAACAACGGTGTATAACAAGACTATGAAACTCGTAATTCCCATGCTTATATAAAGGATTTTTTTTGCACCAAATTTATCGACAGCGGCTCCAGCAATAATATTACCGATCATATTAGCGAATGAGTACATACCGACAACTAGACCGATAATAAGAGGAGTTCCTCCAAGGCTTTGAGCGAAAGTACTCATAATAGGTAATTGTGAAAATGTATCTAAAAATGCCACGATAACGATAAAGTAAATAAAATATTTCAAGCGATATTCACCTCTCCTATGCTATTATGGCACAATGCTAATTTCACCTGCAATGAAATTGAATTAACAGATGTGGAAAAAAGTACAAAGTGACAAAATATTGAACGTTATTTGTAAAAAATTAGTGGGAACGTGATTGTTTTTTTGAAATATATGGATAGAAGTATTATAATAGAGTTGTAAACTTCACCAGGTTAAGTATATACATAGAGAGGGATGTATAAAATGAAAGCACTACTTTGGCATAATCAACGTGATGTACGAGTAGAAGAAGTACCAGAACCAACAGTAAAACCAGGAACAGTGAAAATCAAAGTTAAATGGTGTGGTATTTGTGGGACAGACTTGCATGAATATTTAGCAGGGCCTATTTTTATTCCAACAGAAGAACATCCATTAACACATGTGAAAGCACCTGTTATTTTAGGTCATGAGTTTAGTGGTGAGGTAATAGAGATTGGTGAAGGAGTTACATCTCATAAAGTGGGAGACCGCGTTGTTGTAGAGCCAATTTATTCTTGTGGTAAATGTGAAGCTTGTAAACATGGACATTACAATGTTTGTGAACAACTTGTTTTCCACGGTCTTGGCGGAGAAGGCGGCGGTTTCTCTGAATATACAGTAGTACCAGAAGATATGGTTCATCACATTCCAGATGAAATGACGTATGAACAAGGTGCGCTTGTAGAACCAGCAGCAGTAGCAGTTCATGCAGTACGTCAAAGTAAATTAAAAGAAGGGGAAGCTGTAGCGGTATTTGGTTGCGGTCCAATTGGACTTCTTGTTATCCAAGCAGCTAAAGCAGCAGGAGCAACTCCTGTTATTGCAGTTGAACTTTCTAAAGAACGTCAAGAGTTAGCGAAATTAGCAGGTGCGGATTATGTATTAAATCCAGCAACTCAAGATGTGTTAGCTGAAATTCGTAACTTAACAAATGGTTTAGGTGTAAATGTTAGCTTTGAAGTAACAGGTGTTGAAGTTGTACTACGCCAAGCGATTGAAAGTACAAGCTTCGAAGGACAAACTGTAATTGTTAGTGTATGGGAAAAAGACGCAACAATTACTCCAAATAACTTAGTATTAAAAGAAAAAGAAGTTATTGGTATTTTAGGATACCGTCACATCTTCCCAGCTGTTATTAAATTGATTAGCTCTGGACAAATTCAAGCAGAGAAATTAATTACGAAAAAAATTACAGTGGATCAAGTTGTTGAAGAAGGATTTGAAGCACTTGTAAAAGATAAAACCCAAGTGAAAATTCTTGTTTCACCTAAATAAGATAGAATCGAAAAAAGTAGCCCTTTTCTAGAAATAGAAGAGGGCTACTTTTTTTCTGTACAGAAAGGTGATAGACTTTCCTGTAACTAAAGGTATTTTGTTTGGAAGGGGAAGTCTAATGCTTTCATTTATATTGACATTGAAACGGATGCTAAAAGCTTGTTTGCGAGCATGGAAAGATAAAGAATTTCAAGTGTTATTCGTATTAACAATTTTGACATTAATATCTGGCACAATCTTTTATAGTACAGTGGAGGGGTTACGTCCTTTGGATGCTTTATATTTTAGCGTTGTGACGCTGACTACTGTCGGTGATGGGCAATTTAGTCCCCAAACTGACTTCGGAAAGATATTTACGATATTATACATATTTATAGGGATCGGATTAGTGTTTGGATTTATACATAAGTTGGCAGTTAATGTACAATTGCCAAGTATATTATCGAATAGAAAAAAAGAGTAAAGCATGTGGGTGCTTTACTCTTTTTTTACATTAGTTTAGACAAGCCTTAATAATAGTTTATTAAAATGAAAGTGTATTCATTCATTATATTCACTATGTATAAAGTTATAATGATATGAATATTTGCATATTTTAATTTAGTGATAGAAATTTCGTGAAAGGTGGGATATTCTAGTCATAGGTTAACCGGACGACATCATAGGATCCTAACAAAATGTTTACAATAATTCAATTATAAAATGGAGGATTTTATATGAAAAAGAAAGTACTTGCTTTAGCGGCAGCTATTACATTAGTTGCTCCATTACAAAGTGTTGCATTTGCTCATGAAAATGATGGGGGACAGAGATTTGGAGTTATTCCGCGCTGGTCTGCTGAAGATAAACATAAAGAAGGCGTGAATTCTCATTTATGGATTGTAAACCGTGCAATTGATATTATGTCTCGTAATACAACACTTGTAAAACAAGATCGAGTTGCACTATTAAATGAATGGCGTACGGAGTTAGAGAACGGTATTTATGCTGCTGACTATGAAAATCCTTATTATGATAATAGCACATTTGCTTCACATTTCTATGACCCTGACAATGGGAAAACTTATATTCCGTATGCAAAGCAGGCAAAGGAAACTGGAGCTAAATATTTTAAATTAGCTGGTGAGTCTTACAAAAATAAAGATATGAAACAAGCATTCTTCTATTTAGGATTATCTCTTCATTATTTAGGGGATGTAAACCAACCAATGCATGCGGCAAACTTTACGAACCTTTCGTATCCACAAGGATTCCATTCTAAATATGAAAACTTTGTAGATACGATAAAAGATAATTATAAAGTAACGGATGGAAATGGGTATTGGAACTGGAAAGGTACGAATCCAGAAGATTGGATTCATGGAGCGGCAGTAGTTGCGAAACAAGATTACGCTGGCATTGTAAATGATAATACGAAAGATTGGTTCGTAAGAGCAGCTGTATCACAAGAATATGCAGATAAATGGCGCGCTGAAGTTACACCAATGACAGGTAAGCGTTTAATGGATGCACAACGTGTTACTGCTGGATACATTCAGCTTTGGTTTGATACGTACGGAAATCGTTAAGTATTTGAAAAAGGTCAAATCTCAGAATAGAGTATTTGGCCTTTTTATTACTATACAATACATGGAGGTATGAAACGTGAAAGGTAAATTGCTAAAAGGTGTACTTAGCTTAGGGGTTGGTTTAGGAGCTTTATATAGCGGAACTTCAGCTCAAGCAGAAGCATCTACAAATCAAAATGATACATTAAAAGTGATGACGCATAATGTATATATGCTATCAACAAACTTATATCCGAACTGGGGACAAACTGAGCGTGCTGATTTAATCGGGGCGGCAGATTATATAAAGAATCAAGATGTTGTTATATTAAATGAAGTGTTTGATAATAGTGCTTCAGATCGTTTATTAGGCAATTTGAAGAAAGAATATCCAAATCAAACAGCAGTATTAGGTCGTAGTAGTGGAAGCGAATGGGATAAAACGTTAGGAAACTATTCATCTTCAACTCCTGAAGATGGTGGCGTTGCGATTGTGAGCAAATGGCCAATCGCTGAAAAGATTCAATATGTATTTGCAAAAGGATGCGGGCCAGATAATTTATCGAATAAAGGATTTGTATACACGAAAATTAAGAAAAATGATCGTTTCGTTCACGTGATTGGGACGCATTTGCAGGCTGAAGATAGTATGTGCGGAAAAACTTCACCAGCATCTGTACGTACGAACCAATTAAAAGAAATTCAAGATTTTATTAAAAATAAAAATATACCAAATAATGAGTATGTGTTAATTGGTGGTGATATGAACGTAAATAAGATAAATGCAGAGAACAATAATGATTCAGAGTATGCATCTATGTTTAAAACATTGAACGCTTCTGTACCATCTTATACTGGACATACAGCGACTTGGGATGCAACGACAAACAGTATTGCAAAATATAATTTCCCTGATAGTCCTGCCGAATATTTAGATTATATTATTGCAAGCAAAGACCATGCGAACCCATCGTATATAGAGAATAAGGTGTTACAGCCGAAATCTCCACAATGGACTGTTACATCGTGGTTCCAAAAATATACGTATAATGATTACTCTGATCATTATCCAGTAGAGGCGACTATTTCTATGAAGTAGTTTCAAAAAGTTTCTTCGTAAAGAAGAAACTTTTTTTATTTGCAAACAGGAAAATCATACTTTCTTTCCAATATGTATAAGACATATTGAAAAGAGGAGAGAAAAATGTGGATCGAGGAATTTTTAAAGAAGTTCCATTACCGTGTGCATTTTTGGATGAAGTGGCTTTAGATAGAAATATTCAATCGATTATAGAGTTAAGTGGAAATAAGAAGATTCGTATAGCGAGTAAATCGTTACGTTCTGTTCCGATTATGCAAAAGATTTTAGCTGCAAATGATCGATTTCAAGGTATTATGTGCTTTTCACCTAGAGAGGTTTTATTTTTAATAGAACAAGGATTTAATGATTTATTGCTCGGATATCCTGCTTATGATGAAAGAGCTTTGTGTGAAATTAGTTTGCTAACAAAGAAAGGTTTCATTATAACTTGTATGGTGGATTGTGAAGAGCATATTGTGTATTTAGAAAAAATTGCTGAGAAATCTAGAGGATGTTTTCGTGTTTGTTTGGATATTGATATGAGTAGTCGTTTCTTTCAATTTCATTTTGGTGTACAAAGATCCCCAGTAAAAAATGTGCAGGATGCGTTGAAAGTAGTAGAAAAGGTGAGAAGGTCATCATATTTAATGTTAGATGGTGTGATGGGTTATGAAGCTCAAATTGCTGGGGTGGGAGACCATATACCGAATCAATGGCTGAAGAGTAAAGTGATTTCGTATTTAAAGCAGAAATCAGTGCTAGAAGTGAAAGAAAGAAGAGAATATATTGTAAAAGCAATACAAAAACTTGGTATTGAGCTAAGGTTTGTAAATGGAGGCGGAACAGGAAGCATAAAAACAACTGAGAAAGATAATTCAGTTTCAGAGATTACAATAGGTTCTGCTTTTTATTCTCCGAAGCTGTTTGATTATTATAAAGAGGTGAAATTTCATCCAGCGGTCGGATTTGCTTTACCAGTTGTGCGTAAACCAGTCCCGTTTATTTACACTTGCCTAGGTGGTGGATATATTGCTTCAGGAGCAGTTGGAAAAGATAAAGAGCCTGAAGTTTGGAGACCGAAGGGTGCAAAACTATTAGCTTTAGAAGGTGCTGGCGAGGTACAAACGCCAATTTTTTATAGCGGCGAGGAACGAGTGGATATAGGAGAGTCCATTTTGTTTCGTCATAGTAAGGCTGGTGAATTATGTGAGCGCTTTCCTTTTTTGTATCGTGTTAAAAAAGGAGAGATTGTTGGGGAGTATTCAACATATCGGGGGGATGGCCAATGCTTTCTATAAAGGGACAAAAGTGGAGGAATTGGACAGGGAATGTAGAAGGAACGCCGCATTATACGATGTATCCAGAAAGTATACAAGATGTAGTAGAAGTAGTGGGGCTTGCACTAAAAAAGGGGCGGAAAATTCGTGTTGTTGGTTCAGGACACTCGTTTACACCCCTTGTGCAAACCGAAGAAGTTTTAGTTTCTTTAGATGAATTGAAGGGCATTGTGAATATTGATGAAGAGAAGATGGTCGCTGAAGTGTGGGCAGGAACAAAGTTATATGATTTAGGGAAGTTACTTGAGGAAAAAGGTTATGCGCAAGAAAATTTAGGGGATATTGATTCACAATCTATTGCAGGAGCGATTAGTACGGGGACTCATGGAACGGGTATTACCTTTGGGAGTTTATCAACACAAGTTATAGAGATTACGGCCGTTTTATCTAATGGTGAGAGTATAGTTTGTTCGGAAGCTGAGAACGTAGAATATTGGAGAGCGTTTCAGTTGTCACTTGGAATGTTAGGTATCATTGTAAAGATAAAATTGAAGGTTATTCCAGCGTATTCACTCGTTTATGAAAGTGAAAAACAGTCATTATCTACTGTAATGAACAAACTAGAAGAGTATAAGAAGCATCGTCACTTTGAATTTTTCGTTTTTCCTTATTCTGATGAAGTACAAGTAAAACTTACGAACGAAACAACGAATACAGGCAGTGATTTGAAATGGCATAAACTAAAGGTGGAGTTACTTGAAAATAGGATGTTCTCTTTGCTATCTAAAGGGTGTAAATGGTTTCCTTCTATAAGTAAAGGAGTGAGTCGATTATCAGCTAAGGCTGTACCAAACACAAAAATAATTGGCCCGAGCTATGAAGTATTTGCTACATCACGTACGGTACCATTTTATGAAATGGAGTATAGCATTCCTTCAAAGTATATGAGGACTGTGGTAGAAGAAATCTCAAATCTTATTGAAAAGAAAAAGTATAAGGTGCACTTCCCGATCGAATGCCGCTATGTGAAGGGTGATGATATATGGCTTAGTCCAGCCTATGGAAGAGATTCAGCGTATATCGCTGTTCATATGTATAAAGGTATGAAATATGCTGCTTACTTTGGCGAAGTGGAAAAAATTTTTCTGAAGTATGAAGGGCGTCCGCATTGGGGGAAAATGCATACATTATCGTATGAGCAATTACAAGATATATATCCAGAGTTTCATTCGTTTTTACAGGCGAGGAAGTCTCTAGATGAACTTGGAATGTTTTTTAATCCTTATGCAGAAAAGTTATTTATCCCGCTATTTGCCGGGCAGTAAGACCCCCACTGATTAAAGTTTCAAATTATGTATATGAAAAAGCTGACAAATAATTATTTGTCAGCTTTTTTTAGCGTAATTGCATTTCTTGTATGACTAATATGTTCATAAAATAGTAGTTTATCACGGCTAAATACATGCAGTAAAACATGAATAATAAATAGGCCGTTAATGATAAATAGGAATAACAATGTAACGAGTAATACTAAAGGCTCTGTATGATTTAACATAGAGCTACTAGAAAGAATATAATTGATTCCGCCTAACGCAAAATAAAATATACCGTAGCGAATAAATAGTTCTTTTAATGTAATACGATCTGATTTTCCTTTCAGATGAATGCGGAGCAATGCTTTCCCAATTGTTTTTCCATTTGTAAAGTATGGAATAAGAATAAAATAAATAAGGATTGAACACATAATGAAAATGAGTTCATACATATTCGTGTAAGATTGCATATTAGAAACGAAGAAAGAATTTCCTTTGTTTTTAACGACAGGTACGACGATAGATAAGAAAATCCAATCAATTTGCATCGCGATAAGGCGACGAATGAATCCGACTGGTTTCGTTTCCAAATCAATATGACTATCTAACTCATTTGTCTTCGGAAGGAAGTACGTAAATATTGGGGCAATGATAAAACCAATTACGCCACCTAATGTATTTAAAAACAAATCATCGATATCAAATAATCGGTATGCACAATTGTATATACCATATAATCCAGTCACTTGTGTTAGCTCGAAAAATAGTGAAAGGAAAAAGGAAATGCAAATTGTTTGTAAGAAACTACGTCGGAAATAATAACGTAAGTAAATACCGAATGGAATAGTTAATAGAACATTAAATGCAACTTGTAAAAACGCAGACTCTTTTAATAAGTAAAAATAAGTAGCTGGTTTCGTTAAAACTGCCGATGTATGACTACTAATCTCTTGTATGAAATAAAATGGTGAGAGTTGCATGTGTTGTGTATTAGCTGGTTGTAGGCTACAAGTATCAAACGTTTGTGGTAACGGCAAAATAACAAGAAAATAGGCATTTAATAAGTAAAGTAATAATGAGTATAAAATAAATGAGCGCCATTTATTTAAATAACCGTATTTTCGATAATTAAATATTAAAAAAGGGATTAAAAGAAACATTGCTAAAAAGGGAAATAAAATAAATGCTGTTTTTACTGGAAATAAATATGCAGTCAAAGTAAAACTCCTTTCAATGAAAATTCGTTTATCATTATAGCGCCAAAAATATTTAAATACAAAGTTAAAATCTTTCGAAATAGAAATAATTACTAATTTTATAGGAATTAAGTTATAATAAATTTAATATAAGGATATTATGATTATATAAGTTGAGAGAGGGTACAAGAGATGCGATATGAACTTTTTTCTGTAAGTGGGGATCATATTACGACTTTTGAAAGTGCATGGCGTTTTCAGGAGGGAGAACAGATTTTTGTTCATGATGATCAAACAAAAAGAAACTTTATTATTATTCGTCTGACGCATGATGTATTTCAACAAAATAAACATGTTATTCGTTTGTATTGTCAAGAGAAGAAAGTGTATGCATAAGAGAAGCCCTCTTACAGTATGAAAAGTAAGAGGGGCCTTATCTCGTTATTTGTGAACAGCCCAATTGATGAGAGCTGATTAAAGTTCCACTTTATCATTTTTCCCCTCGTAAGGAATAAAAAGAGAAGGGTTAATGTACATAGCTAGCATTTGATTTGGAAGAAAGGATATAGCCTTGTATTTTGTGCTTCAAAGTTACATTTCTTTCTCTTTGAGAAAGCCATGTATGGTAATCTTGTTGTGTTTTCCATAACATACGAATCATATATTCTGCCTTATCATTTGTAGGATGAACATGTGAAAACTCTATGTTAATACAACCGTTCGTTCCGGGAGAAGGATAATATTGTTTAAGCCCATAAAGAAGCTCACTTTCATATCCGTACTTAATATGAATGAGTTTAGTAACAATAAACATATAAACACCTCTTTTACGATAATAGTAGGAAAGATAGCTTTACTATAATAGTGAACTTAAATGATATCATACTATTCAGAAAATTCAAAGTAAATGATAGATTTTAACTTAATACAGGTATAAAAAAGCGAGTCATCTAGTGTAATAGAATGACTCGCTTTCAATTTGTAAGTTTCATTTTATAAGAAAATAAGAGTAAGTACACCTACGATAATACAATAGAAAGAGAAATATTTTAAATTTCCTTTTGCCATAATGTTCATAAACCATTTTAGTGAAATATACGTCATGATAAATGTTGCGATGAATGCAACAACATATGGCACGAATAATGTGTCTAGATTTGGATCATTTGCAATGTCTGTAATGCTTAACAATAAGCCACCTAAGCTAACAGGAATGTATAGTAAGAATGAAAAGCGAAGAGCTGTTTCTTGCTTCATACCAAGTAACATTGCTGCTACGATTGTGGCACCAGATCGGCTTATTCCGGGAATCAGTGCGCAAGCTTGTGCTAATCCGACGATGATTGCATCTTTCATAGAAAGGTCGCCATCATTTTTACGACCGCGTAAATTTCTAATAATCCAAAGGCCGACAGCAGTAATAAGAAGGGAAATCCCAACCATCTTCACACCTTTTAAGTACTGATCGATGTAATCTTTAAATAAAACACCAATAACACCTGCTGGAATGGTTGCAATAACAAGATAAATAATAAAGAAGAAATCTGATTTTGCGTCTTCTGCTCTTGTAAATATATAAGAGAGACCATTCTTCGTTAGACGAATTAAATCATTTCTATAAATAAGTAATACAGCTAATAATGAAGCTGAATTAACAAGTAGTTCGAAGCTAAACCCTTCTATTTTTAGTCCTAGCAAATGTTGTGCTAAAACGAGATGACCACTTGAAGAAATTGGAATTGGTTCTGTTAGTCCTTGGAACAGACCGAGAATTAAATATTTTAAAACGTAGTAAAATTGTTCCATAATAACCTCCTTGTTTATTAGTTGAAAGAAACAACTTTTCCATTATAACAAAGATATGGATGAATATTGAAAAGAAATAAATATTCGAAATAAAATAAAAATCCCTTATAGCAGTATAAGGGATTTTTATTTTTAATTAAGAATTTACTGTTCCTTGAAGACTTTTAGACAATTGAACATCGACTTTTTCAGCATCATGAATATGATTCATAATAGTAGTATTTAATTTTTGGAACATTTGTTGTGTGTTAGCGAATTCTCGTAATATGTCATCATTACAAGATTTTTGGTTTTCAATAGCCTTAATAACATTTGTAGCACCATTTTGTAACGTTTGAATCATAACTAAAATATTTTCAATTCTAGCGTTTGTATCGGCGCTCATTTCTACACCTTCATCGACTAAATGTAAATTATCTTTTGTGTTATCGTATGCTTTTTCAATTTCTTCTTGAATTTTTTTCGTTAAGTTGCCTATGTTTTTTGTACTTTCTGCTGTACTTTCTGCTAGTTTTCTTACTTCATTGGCAACGACAGCGAATCCTTTACCGTGTTCTCCAGCACGTGCGGCTTCAATACTCGCATTTAAAGCAAGTAAATTTGTTTGTGCTGCAATGTTTTGAATGACTTCTACAATTTGCTCGATTTCCTTTGAGCGTTCGCTTAGATGATTCATACTATTAGACGTGCGTTGGGATTGTTCACCTAATTTATTAATTACAATAAGTAAGCGGTGAACGGATTCTTTTCCTTCATTAGAGCAGTCAATAATTTCTGCAATAGACTGAATTAAGCTTTGTTCCTTTTGTAACATTTCATTATTTAACTCATTGGAATGTGTCGTACGTGTTGAAACATTTTCGAAACATGAACTTAATTGTTGAACTAAATTTTGGAGTGTATTGTGTTGGTTATTTACAAGTTGGTGCTCTTGGACAACGCTTTGTACACGATCGTGGATAGTAGAAATAGTCTCTTGTTTTTCAATATCTTTTTGTTTTAATTCTGCTTCTAATTCTTGTATACGCTCTTCTAATTGAGCAATTGTATGTTGGAGTGATTTCTTTTGAGTAAACATGTATTTATTTCAACCGCCTTCGAAAGTTATATTTTCTCTATATTTGGATTTTAGCATCTTTTGTATTTTTTAAATATAGGAATTGTTAAATATTTAAGAATCTATTACATTTTATTCATAATTCTCTTTTTTTTGTCACGAAAAATAAACTGTATTTAATCGTTTTGTAAACAAACTGTAAAATAAATCATGTATAACTGTATAAGAAGGGAGTCGGATTATGAACTATTTTAAGCGAATCAGTAGTCTAGTATTAGCAGGAATTATCGGTCTTTCTAGTACAGTCGCTGTAAAAGCAGAGTCAAACGACGAGAAACTTAACAACATGCAACAGCAATTGCAACAAAACGATGCAGAAATGCAAAAGAAAGAGCAAGAGAAGCAAGCTGTTAGTAAAGAAATTAAAGGTATCGAAAACGAACTACATAATTTAAATAATACAATTGCAAAAAATAAAGAGGATCAAGCTGCTATTCAACGTAAAATCGATGAAACACATAAGCAGATTGAACAAAAAAAGGAAGAAATTGTCGTTTTAGAGGATAAAGTCCTTGCTCGTAAAGATATTATGAGAAAACGTATGGTTTCTGTTCAAAACAGCTCAAATACAAGTTTAGTAGTAGAAGTTGTAGTAGAGTCAAAAAACTTTGCAGACTTCTTACAACGTATGAACGCAGTTTCTACTATTCTAGAAGCTGATAAAGAAATTTTACGTCTACAAGAACAAGATCTTCGTCAAATTGAAGAAGATAAGAAAACAATTGACGAAAAAGAAGCATCTTTAGTAGTAGATAAACAAAAATTAGCAAAAGCGCAAGCTGAACTGCAAGATAACTTGAAAAAACGTCAAGATAACTTACAAACAGTTCAAGCTAAATATAATGAGGTTGCAAGTCAACTTAATTTAGCAGCGGAAGAAAAAGCTAAAATTGAATCAAATATGAAGGCAGTACAAGAAACAATTGCTCGTGAACAAGAAGCAGCAAGAATTGCGGCGGAAGAGCGTGCAAAAGCAGAAGCGGCTGCAAAAGCAGAGCAAGAAGCTTTAGCGAAAGCACAAGCAGAAATTGCTGAAAAGCAAAAGCAAGAAAAAGCTAGTAAACCGGCTGAACCAGTTGCTAATAATAATTCGAAGGTAGAACCTGCAAAACCTGCAAAACCTGCAAAACCTGCACAACCTGAACCGTCTTCTAAGCCAACTGCTGGCGGGAAAGAACTTTATGTACATGCAACAGCTTATACAGCAGATCCAGGTGAAAATGGCTATGCACCAGGTCAACAAGTATATTCTGCATGGGGAGGCTATAATCTAACTGCAAACCCAGGAATGAAATTGATTGCGGTGGATCCATCTGTTATCCCATTAGGTTCTCGTGTATATGTTGAAGGATACGGAGAAGCAATTGCAGCAGATACTGGTGGCGCGATTAAAGGTCACAAAATTGATGTTTTAATGCCAGATAAAGCTTCGTCTAGTAAGTGGGGCAGAAAAAATGTTAAGCTTACAATTTTAAACTAAAACGTAATCCAACTTTACAATACGTAAAGTTGGATTTTTTTGTAAGAATAATGTTAAGTTGAGTTTACATTTTGTTAAGGATAGCATACAATAATGGTGAGAGGTGGTAAATTTGACCATTTTAAACAGAGTAAAAGAATTAAGAGCTCGTTTTAACTTTACACAAAGCGTATTAGCAGAAAAGGTTGGAGTAACGAGACAAACAATTGCAGCAATTGAAAAAGGGGATTACGTTCCTTCGTTGTTATTAGCACTTACGATTTGTGATGTGTTTCAGTTAAAGATGGAAGATGTGTTTGTTTTAAATAAGGAGGGGGAAGAGGATGAATAGAATTGTTTTTTCTTATATCATAAACGTGCTTTATACTGCTTTAGCATGCTGGACATTTGTTGAATTTTATAGTGTCATTACAGAGTTAGCAGATATAATTAAAAACGAGAAATTCCCATTTGAAGTATGGTTTAATGGAGTACCATTCATTTTATTATTTATTGGAGCAATTATAGTTACAATTTTTTATAGAATTCAAAAGAAAAAATATAAGAATTTATCTTTTTGGATGTATCCATTATTATTTCCACTAGAAGATGAACGTGAAAAAGCGATTACGGATAAAGCTTGCCGAACAACATTTGTATCGTTATGGTTTGTGTTACCTTGTGCAGTTGGATTTTTAACTTTTTCGCCTATTATTAATGAATATCTTCCTGGATACCCATTATATATTATATTTTCGATTTTCTTTATTCAAATGACAGTATTTCACGTATCACTATACAGAAATAAATTAGCTTAAAAAGAAACCTTCTTGCACCGGCAAGAAGGTTTCTTTTTAAGCTAATACTTGTACATATGGCGATATTATTTTATCATTTTATATAGAGTAAGATTTTGTAAGGGAAAGGAATTGTATATGAATAAGCGAAGAATTTATAGTATAGTAGCAATCCTTCTATTTGTTGTAGGTGGCGTGTTAATTGGAAAGCCATTTTATGATGGATATCAGGCTGAAAAGAAACAGACTGAAAATGTGCAGGCTGTTCAAAAGATGGATTATGAAAAGCATGAGACGGAATTTGTAGATGCTTCCAAAATTAATCAACCAGACTTGGCGGAAGTAGCGAATGCATCATTAGATAAGAAACAAGTAATCGGTCGTATTTCGATTCCAAGTGTTTCAGTAGAACTGCCTGTTTTGAAAGCTTCTACTGAAAAAAACTTATTATCAGGTGCAGCGACAGTAAAAGAGAATCAAGTTATGGGAAAAGGAAATTACGCACTAGCAGGACATAACATGTCTAAAAAAGGTGTTTTATTTAGTGATATAGCTTCTTTGAAAAGAGGCGATAAAATTTATTTGTATGACAATGAAAATGAATATGAGTATGCGGTTACTGGTGTATCTGAAGTAACTCCTGATAAGTGGGAAGTTGTAGAGGATCATGGGAAAGATGAGATAACGCTTATTACATGTGTATCTGTAAAGGATAATTCTAAGCGTTATGTTGTTGCTGGTGATTTAGTAGGAACGAAGGCGAAGAAGTAAAAAAGAAGGTGAACTCTTTAAAGAGTTCACCTTCTTTTTTACTAATGTTGAGAAATAATAGAATATTTTGGTTGGTATTTAAGTATTCTTCTATTTATGTATAATAAATTTAGAATTTTATATTTTGGGAGGAACAAGAGTGAGACAACAGGTGAAGAAACTTCTTTTAACAACGAGTATAGCGTTATTGGTAGCTCCAATTTCAGCTTATGCGCATCCAGGGCGTACAGATGCTAATGGCGGACATACGTGTCGTACAAATTGTGAGAAATGGGGATTACAGTACGGGGAATATCATTATCACAATAAACCAGCTTCTAGTAGTGGTGCAACGAGCCCAGCTCCTAGCCAGAATAATAATAGTGCTGTAGAAGCTGAGAGACAAGTAGAAGCACAGCGCAATACTGAGGCTGAAAAACAACGTAATGCAGAAGCACAGCGTAAAGCTGAAGAAGAGAGACAACGTGTAGCCGAGGAACAAAGAAAAGCTGAAGAGGCACGTAAACAAGAGGAAGCGCAGCGCCAAGCTGATATGGAAAAAGGTCAACTTGAAGGTCAAAAGAATGGAGAAACTGATTTTAAAGCAGGAAAAAATGATGCAGAAGTGCATGTAGCTGGAAAATCTGATGCATATAAACAAGCGTTTAAAGCGGCTTATGCAGCCGCATGGTCTTTAGAAGAGCAGAAGAAAACGCATTTTGAAAAAGGAAAAGAACAAGGTTTAGCACAAGAGACGATGGACGATAGTCAAGTTGCTCCAGAGTTTAAGGTAAACTTTGCAGACGGGTTCAAAGTAGGGAATAAAGAAAGAGTAGAAAAAATTGAAAAAGAGCAAGCTGAATTAGGGGAAAAGACAGGGAAAGAATTAGCTGAAAAGAATCCTGGAAATAGAGAGAAAGAAGTATACGTGAAGGCATATGAAACAGCGTATGAAAAAGGCTATAAATCTACAAAAAAGGCAGTAGAAAAAGCTGGCTATAAGTATGCATTTGAAAACTATGATTTAAAAGTTCCTGCTAAGTATGAAAGAAATGAATTGTTAAAGAAATGGTTTACTGAAGGATTTAAATCGAATAAAAAAGCAGCGGAAATTCGAGAAGAAGGGTATAAAAAGGGAGACAGCTGGTTCTCATTCTTCTATAAGAGTTTCGTACCAAGTGAATATAAAGAACATAAAGAGCTGTACGAACAAGCAATCGAAAAAGGTAAAACAGCATAAAAAAAGATGAGGAGAAATTCCTCATCTTTTTTAATCCATCCATTTCACTAATTTCTTAGAAATTAATAATAAAACACAACCTAATACAATTGCCACAGCGCCAATAACTGTGAATACTTCAGCGTATCCAAGTGAAGTTGTGAAGCTTGCAAGTTGTCCGCCTAAAATGTTGGCGATACCTGAACTTGCTAGCCATACACCCATTAGTAAAGATGCTAATTTTACCGGAGCAAGCGCACTAACCATTGATAGTCCGACAGGTGATAAGAATAGCTCACCTAACGTATGGAAAAGATACGTAAAGACGATAAATAGTAAGTTTGCTTTTTCTGTAATATTATGTTCATCACTACCTGTTTTTAATGTAGCGATAACGAGAATGATATAACCGATACCGAGCAAGATCATCCCAAGTCCCATTTTAGTTGGGATTTTTAAATCACCGCGCTTGCGAGTTGCAAGTTTTGCCCATAATGCAGAAATGACTGGAGCAAGTAAAATAATAAATAATGGATTGACCGATTGGAACCAAGATGTTGGAACTTCCCATCCGAACACAGAGCGGTCTACAAATTTGTTTGTATATAATGTTAATGAGCTACCAGCTTGTTCAAAGCCAGCCCAGAAGAAGACAACGAAGCATGTTAAAATGACGATAACTGCGGTACGTTGTTTTTCTTTTTTTGTTAACGGTGTATCTCCTACTGATGGTTGTCCAGCAGCTGTTTGTAAATCGCGAGTTGGTTTTTTACCGATATTACCAAGGAAGCGATTTGAGAGTGTTGTAAATAAAATTTGTCCAATGATCATTCCGATTGAAGCGGCTAAGAAACCGTAACGGAATCCGTAATGTACAACGCCATCAACTGTTGTTTTGAATAAATTTTCTGATAAAAATCCGCAAACGAGTGGAGCTAAAAATGACCCGACGTTAATACCCATATAGAAAATGGTAAATGCACTATCACGTTTTGGATCGTTCTCTTCGTATAATTCTCCAACCAGTGTAGAGATGTTCGGTTTGAAGAATCCGTTACCGATAATAATAAGCGCTAATCCGAGGTATAGGCCTAATTGGTTTTGCAAGGCAAATAGTGTAAGGTTACCGATTGCCATTGTTATACCACCAATTGTGATCGCTTTTCGTCTACCTAGAAAACGATCTGTTAAGTATCCACCAATCATTGGTGTGAAATAACAGGCTCCAGTGTAAAATCCGTAAATAGAGAGTGCCCATGCGGGACTAAACCCAAGACCACCGCTTACTAAAGCTGTCGTTAAATATAATGTTAATAATCCTCGTAATCCATAGTAACTAAATCTTTCCCACATTTCTGTAAAGAAGAGTAAGTATAAACCTGGAGGATGTTTCTTTTTTCTTTGTTGTTCTCTTTCTAGTTGTATCGCTGATTCCATGTTATTTTCCTCCTGACACAAACAAAAACAAAGTTAATAATTTTGTACATTTAATATTTTACCTTATTAACTATTATAAGTCAATAAAGGTTGATTTTTCAGAAGAAATTGGAAAAAGGGAATAGCTATAGAAGGGGTGTTTCTTTTGTGATAGACTATGGACTATGTTTTCTTTGTAAGGAAGCGGGTTATTGTACTTTTTTTATATGTGGAATTGATTTCATAAGAGATGCAATTAAAGAAGGAGAAAGAAATGAAATTGTTACAGAAAAAAGAAATTTTACTTATTAGTCTTATGTTATTTTCGATGTTCTTTGGAGCAGGGAATCTTATATTCCCACCTTTTCTTGGATATGAAGCAGGAGAACATGTGTGGATTTTATTAGTAGGATTTATTATATCAGCAACAGGTCTTCCTATATTAGGTGTTATCTCTATTGCAAAAGCAGGAAGTTTTCAAACGTTAGCGGGTAGAGTTCATTCTTCATTTGCAATTATTTTTCCATGTATCGTGTATGTATTTATTGGACCTGGGCTTGGTATACCACGTGCGGGAAGTTTAGCCTTTGAAATGGGGCCAGGTCAGTTATTCCCTGAAGCAGGAAGCGGAGTATTATTGTTTTATACAGTTATTTTCTTTAGTATTGTTTACTGGTTAAGTTTATCACCATCTAAACTAATGGGGTTGTTTGGAAAAGTCTTGACGCTGTTATTATTATGTATGATTGCACTTATTTTTATAAAGAGTATGTTTACAACAGTAGGAGATATGAAAGAACCAATAGGGAACTATGGCCAAGCTCCTATGTTTCAAGGGTTTTTAGATGGATATTTAACAATGGATGCGTTAGCTGCTTTAATCTTTGGAATTGTTATTGCAAATGCATTACGTGCAAAGGGTATTGAAGATGATAAAGTTTTGGCGAAATATATGAGTATTGCTGGAATTGGGGCAGGACTATTATTATCTATTATTTATGTCATCCTTGGATATGTGGGGGCAATTAGTGGCTCATTAGGAACATTTGATAACGGTGCGAAAGTGTTAGCGCAAGTTATGATTACATTATTTGGACAGGGCGGAGTCGTTTTATTAGGTCTTATTTTTACTATCGCTTGTTTATGTGTTTCAATTGGACTTGTTACGTCTTGTAGTCAATTTTTTGCGATTGCATTTCCGAAAGTATCTTATAAAGTGTGGGCATTTATAGTAAGCGTTGTTAGTATGATCTTAGCTAATTTAGGATTAACGCAAATTTTAAAAGTATCAGTACCAATTCTTGGATTTATTTATCCAATTGCATTAACGCTTATTATTCTAGGGTTATTCCATAAGTATATTGGGAAGTATGCATACGTATATGCAGTAACTGTTTGGATTGTAGCAATATTTAGTGCAATTGATATTTTAAATAAAAATGTAATGATGAATCAGTGGACGTCAGTATTAAAATACATTCCATTTTATACAGAAGGTGTTGGGTGGATAGTTCCAGCTATTATAGGCGTGTGTGTTGGTGTCATCGTTAGCATTGTTCTAAATAAGAATAAATGAGTAAAAAGGTGTTTTCCTATTTTGGGAAGGCATCTTTCTTTTTTTGGAAAAAATACTATTGAAAATGAATAGACTAAGAGTATGATAAAGATAATTGGTAATATATAGGTTTAATCAGAGTTACGAATAAGGGGGTAGCGTATGAAGAAGGATTTGGATAAGAAAATAGAAGCACTCGAAACGGCAATTGAAACAATTCAAGAAGCACTTGCTGAATTAAAAGTGAAGCAAAGGGAAATAGAAGTAGAGAACGCTCAGCAACATGTTAGTAAGGAAAAGAAAGAATATATTGAAACGGTAATGGAGGAAAAGCCAAAAGAAGAAATAGTTACGATAAAAGAGCCTGTGCAAGAATATGAGGTAAAACAAGTAGATATATCTGTTTTCAAACCAGAGCCATTTAATATTATTAAGTTTTGTCAAACGTGGTTACCGCGTGTATTTGTCGGTATTATGTTGCTTGGAGTGATCTGGTTATTTAAAGCAGGAGTAGATGCTGGTTTATTAACACCAGCAATACGAATTGTGTTTGGTATCGCATTATCTATCGGTTTGTATTATATAGGAGATATTCAAATTAAAAGAGAGCGGCAGGCGTTAGGATTAGTATTGGTTGGAGGAAGTATTTCGGGGATTGTTTTAACGACGTTTGCGGCACATTATTTGTATGCATTTATTCCGGCAAGTATCGCGTTTCTCTTTAATATTGCATGGGTTATTTTAGGGATTTATTTAGCGAAAAGATATAACTCGGAATACCTTACTATCTTCGTAGCGGTAGGAGCGTTCTTCGTGCCATTCTTGTTAAATAGTACGACTCCTAATCCTTATATTTTCTTTGGATACGAGACGATATTAACACTTAGTTTATTATGGTATGGATTGAAAAATCGTTATAAATACTTATATATGATTTCTTACGCTGTCGCGGCCATTGTTCTTTTTGTCTTCTTTGCTGTTATGTCAATATTAGTAGAGAACTTGCAAATACAGTTAACGATTGTATATGGTTTGATTCATTTACTATTATTTTGGCATATGTTTACGGAGAGAAGTTTTATACTAGAACCACGTTTGGCGATATTTAGTGCGAATGCAGTTTTCTTTATACTAGCTATTGCCAAAATACCTGATTTTACAACATGGGGATTGATTATTAGTGCAATTGTGCACGCTGCTATGTTTGTGCTTGAGTATAGGAAGAATAGACATTCTACATTTACAAATCTCTTATTTGGTTTCGCAATGGGAGCATTTAGTTTAGCGATTTTATACGAGTATAGTTTAGTGAATGCAGCGATTGTACTATTATTACAAGGTTTCCTCGGCATGGTCACTTCTATTAAAGTAAAACAACAGATAAAATTGTATGTTAGTGCGACGGTTTACGCAATTGGAATGATACAGACGATTTTTAGTCCGTTTGATGAATTTATTTCGGCAGGCTTTGTTGCTCATATTATTTTAATAGGAACATTCTATTATTGCATGAGACAAGCGAAAGAAGTGTTAGCGAGTATGGGTAAGTATGTGTACTCTATAGCACTCTACTGGTTAATGGTCATTGTATTTATTACAATCACTAGAATTGGTGAAGTTCTTTCTACAGATGGAAGTATAATTAGCGTATCTGTATCGTTATTGTGGATGGTATATGCGTTATTTGCAGTTTGGTTTGGCCGTTATAGACAGATGAATGAAATATTATATGCTGGATTAATCGTATTAGTAGTAACGGTAGGGAAGTTATTCCTACTTGATTTACCAGAGGTTTCGATGATGATTAGGGCAGTGTTATTCCTAATCGTCGGTAGTATAGGTATCGTTATTTCAAGAATGTTTTTCTCGAAGGAAGAGAAGTGAGAAGAAGGCAATCCATGTATGGATTGCCTTTTTCATTATTTTTTATTAATCGTTACAGTTTCATTATATTTCGTTGTTGTATTTTGGCGTAGACGAAGAGTTGCTTGTCCAGTTGTATTTGAATCAATCTGTACATTTACAACTTTCTCAGCAGAGCCTAAGCTGTTTGTTGTGAAAGAGAAGGCACTACTATATCCAAAAGCAGATGGCCAAGTGCCGTTTGTATTTTGAATTTTTGCTACTTGTGTTCCACCAGTAGTGAATATACCTAAAGAATAGTTGTTATAAGTTGTATTAGGTAGTAAGTTGTTTACTTGAATCTTCATTTGGAAAATTTCATTGTTTGGTAGAATGCTAGGGTGTGTAACGACGTAGTCGCTTGTTGTTACCGCACCGTTATAACCGTATGAACCTGGTTTAAAAGTATTTGTATTAAACCATTGATAACCCGCATTTGGTGCACTCCAAGGTTCAGGTTGTGGTTCTGTTGATAAGCTTGGCTGTTCAAATGTTTGTAGAGCTGTAGGTGAATCAAGTTGTAAACCATTTACTTGATCTAAACTTGTAAATGTCTCTTTATTCGATAACCAATTTACGATGTTTTCTAATAAAATCGCATCGTTTTCTTCTTTATAACCATCGTAAGTTTTCTTTGTTTGGCCAGAATCTTCACGAACGTACTTTGGCGTAGCATCTTCAACAGGAGAAGAGTCACCAATAAAGGCAGCTTTTCCAAGTCCTACTTTTGCAATTGCAGCATATGGGCCTTCTGCAAGACCACCGCCATTATAAACGCCACTATCAACAGCGTTATTCCATTTTGATGGATTTTCTGGAAGGTAAACAAGTCCTTTTGCTAGTTTTGGGTTTGTAATTGCTAGAGTAGAACCAGCATGCATTGCTACAGAAGAAACACCTTTTGTAATTCCGAAAGATTGTTCAGGCGATACAATTGTTTTCGCTGAAACATCACCAAGTGCATTGTAGCGGAAGCGAATACCGAAGTTGTCAGATAGCCAATCAGTGCTTTCTACTCCTTGCATAGCTTGTGAATTTGCTTCTTCATTAGACATTCCTTTTGCTGGATTATCCCAAGCACCGCGTCTATATCCATTAAATACTTCAGAAGAGTCCCAGCGATTTTTATTACGATCTGCATTGTAATGATCGGCAATAAAGAAGATACTACCGCCATTTTTTACATATTGTAACATAGCGTCCTGCTCAGATTTTTTGTAAGGAATATTAGCTTCTGGAACGATAAATACATTGTAACCTTTTAAGTCTTCGTACGTAATAGGTGTTGATTTACGAAGTTCTTTTACGTGATAACCGTTTTTTGCAATGCCGTTTCCGAAGTCAGAAAAGCCGCCGTCAATAACCCAGTCAGCTGTCCCAGCAGTTTGACCGTGTGTATTATCGAATAATACTTTCTTCCCATTGTTTTGATTTACAACTTTTGCAGCAATTTCAGGAGCTGGGTCTACAGAGCTTTCGGCATAAGTAGACGGTATGAACGAGGTCCCTATACTTAGTGTAATTGCTGTTGCTAAAGAAAATGTAATCCATTTTTTATTCTTCATAGAAGAATCCCCCTAATAATAAATATATGTGCTTTAATAATGTAATTTATTTTTCTGTAAAAATAAAGACGGAAAACATAAAAAATATTAAAAGATTGTAAAAATACCGTGAATTTTGTTGAGAAATATTTATATAGATATAAAAACACCCCTTCCAAGTAATAAGGAAGGGGTGTTTTGCTTAACTAATTTTTGAGTTAGGTGTTTCATCAATCTTATGAAACCCTTTCATGTAATATACGATTGCTAAGCCGATAAGCCAAATTGGGCCGACAATCAATGCAATTCGTGTATCTTCTGAATACGCCATTATACCTAGTACTAATACAAGGAAAACGAGTGAGAAATATGAGCTTAATGGGTATAAAGGCATTTTATACGATAACTTTTGTTTATTTTGAGTAGGCAAGCTTTTACGGAATTTAATTTGAGCGACTAATATAATGCCCCAAGTCCAAATTGCGCCGAAAGTTGAAATGCTAGTAAGCCATGTAAATACCTTTGCAGGTACGAGATAGTTTAATATAACGCCAATGAGTAAAACGATAGCAGTTGCTACAATTCCTTGGCTTGGAATGCCATTTTTATTTAAACGACCAAATCTTTCAGGAGCTTTTTTCTGCTGAGCTAATGTAAATAGCATACGGCCTGTACTAAATAAACCACCGTTACAAGAAGAAAGAGCTGCTGTTAATACGACAAAGTTAATAATACCTGCTGCTTTCGCGATACCAATTTGCTGGAATGTTAATACGAATGGGCTTCCTTTCTCACCAAGTTCGTTCCATGGATAAATTGCCATCATAACGAATAGAGCTCCTACGTAGAACAGTAATATTCTCCAAAACACATTATCAATTGCTTTTGCGAGTGTTTTCTTCGGATTTTGAGCTTCACCAGCTGTGACACCGATTAATTCAACGCCTAAATAAGCGAATAGTACCATCTGCATGGAGAGTAGTAACCCAGAAAAACCATTTGGGAACCAGCCACCATGTGACCAAAGGTTTGAAATACCAGTAGCGATACCACCGTTTCCGAATCCGAATAAAATAATACCAGCGCCGACTACTATCATACAGATAATTGTGACAATTTTAATGAGAGCAAACCAAAACTCAAGTTCTCCAAATACTTTTACTGATAAGAAGTTAAAAGCGCTCATTAACAATAGAGCAAGTAACGCCCAAGTCCAGCGCGGGATATCTGGAAACCAGTACTGCATGTAAATGCCAGCTGCTGTAATTTCAGCCATACAAGTAACAACCCATAAGAACCAGTAATTCCAGCCAGTAATATAACCAGCGAGTGGGCCGATATAATCATATGCATATTTACTAAAAGAACCGGCAACAGGTTGTTCAATTGCCATTTCCCCGAGAGCTCGCATGATGAAAAAAATAACGAGTCCGGCAATCATATAGCCTAGTAAAATAGAAGGACCGGCTAGTTTAATAGCGGAAGCAGATCCTAAAAATAGCCCAACGCCAATAGCTGAGCCAAGTGACATTAAAGTAATATGTCGTTCTTTTAAACCACGATTTAAAGTTCCAGATTTGTTTGTGTGCTGCATAAGAAGAATCCCCCTTGTAGAGTGAACAATATTTGAATACGTTTACTAAGTATTTAACTATTTCAAATTATAAAACATTTCTATCTGTTATGCTACAAAAATAATCATAATGAACTGTACTACATCTGTACTTGTCAGACTTAAACTTAAAATTCGAACTATTAGGGAATATATTGACTCTTCTTTTTATTGATTGTTAAGATTAAGTATTATATTTTCTCACATACTAGTAAGAAAAGAATGTGTGATAATAATTCAGGTGTAGGAAGGGTACATAAGCATGTTTCAATTACAAAAATATAACACTTCTGTGAAGCAAGAGTTTTTAGCTGGCATCACAACTTTTTTTACATTTGCGTATATTCTTGTCATCAATCCAAAAATATTATCTGATGCAGGTGTACCATTTGACCAAGCGTTTACAGCAACAATTATTGCAACCGTTGTTGGAACAGTAGGTATGGCGATTTTCGCGAATTACCCGATTGTTATTGCTCCAGCTATGGGAATGAATGCATATTTTGCTTATTCTGTTGTACAGAAGGCAGAAGGGATTACATATGTAGTTGCCTTTTCAGCTGTATTTGTAACGGGGATTATTTTTCTTTTATTATCTTTTACTTCGTTTAGGCAAAAGTTAATTTTAGCAATTCCTGATAGTTTAAAGCATGCAATTGCAGGTGGAATTGGACTATTTATTGCTTTTATTGGATTGCGCCTTTCTGGAATTATCGTGGATCATCCTTCTAATTTAGTTACGATTGGTGATTTTCATTCTCCAGCTGTTATTTTAACTTTAATTGGTTTAATATTAGCGGCGGTATTAATGGCATTACGTGTGAGTGGTGCATTATTTATTAGTATGATTGTGACAGGAGTTATCGCCTTCTTTACAGGGCAATTGAAGTTTGCTGATAAAATTGTGGCGATGCCTCATTTGCCAGAGGGTATTATCGTTTCAAACCCAATCAATGCATTTTCAGATGTAATTGAATACGGATTATATGGTGTTGTATTTTCATTTTTACTTGTACTTTTATTCGATACAACAGGTGCATTACTTGGTTTAATTAAACAAGCAGGTTTAATTACAGACAATACAGAGAAGCGTTTTGGTAAAGCGTTTATTGCAGATGCAATTGGCGGGACTACAGGTTCTATCTTTGGAACAAGCCCAACAGCAGCGACGATTGAATCGTCAGCAGGTATTGCTGCAGGTGGGAAAACTGGATTAACAGGAATTGTAGTTGTTGGTCTAACAATTATAACGGCATTT
This sequence comes from Bacillus sp. GC_Bacil_1, assembly GCF_026540675.1. Classification (NCBI taxonomy): domain Bacteria; kingdom Bacillati; phylum Bacillota; class Bacilli; order Caryophanales; family Bacillaceae; genus Bacillus; species Bacillus sp. GC_Bacil_1. The sequence goes on along the minus strand of NZ_JALNUG010000019.1, from coordinate 27,511 downwards.
TTCAGTCCTGTTATTGCTTCTTTATCAAGTGTAGCCGCTATTACAGCTCCTTCATTAATTATAGTAGGTAGTTTAATGGCACAAAGCATTCGAGATATTAATTGGAATGAATTTGAAGATGCGTTACCAGCATTTTTGATTTTTATAGGTATTCCGTTAACGTCTAGTATTGCAAATGGAATTGCAATTGGATTTTTAGTATATCCAGTTTTGAAAATTGTGAAGGGTAAAGGAAAGGAAGTACATCCATTACTATACTTATTTACAATTTTATTTGGATGTCATTTATTCTTATAATATAGATATAGGAGAGTGAGCTTCTTATGAGAGGCTCCTTTTTTGTGTATAATAAAGTGAAACTATAGGCAGTAGTGGGGATTTATCCCCACTGTGTATTAGCCCGCATCAATCGGGATAATGTGGAAATTAAATTAATTTAGTAAAATATAAATTACCTAATGGAATGTATATGTTACAATAAAGGTGGAGGAGGAACATGAATGGCTGTAAGTAAAATAAAAGTCGCGCGTGTTCAGTTAGATTTAACACAGCAAAAATTAGCAGAAAAAGTAGGCGTTACAAGGCAAACGATTAGTTTAATTGAGAAGGGGAAATACAACCCATCTTTAGATTTATGTTTGAAAATTTGTTATGCGGTAGATAAAACATTGAATGATTTGTTTTGGGAGGAAAAGGAGTGATAGGGTGAAAATCGTGAAAGATGAACGTTTAATGATTGAGGGGTTAAAACACATTAGGTTAGTTTTCATTTTACAAAATATCATCATACTAGGCATTGTTTTTTACCGTTATGTTTTGCAAGGAGCAGGATATGAAAGTGTTTCGGATCTATTAATGGTATTTATGGGCGGGATCGTAGCCATTAACTTCTTAAATTTAAAACATTCTGTAGAGGCATATGAGCATACAGGTGGGGTATCACGTAGCTATTTCATGAAACTATTATTCATTCCGGTAGGTGTTGTTATTGGACTGTTAGCTATTTGTATTATTGTAACACCGAATAATTCGATAAAAGCAATCAGTATAACAGCACTTATTATGTTTGCTTGTTTTTTAGTTCCTAGTTTATTTATCTACATATATATGAAAAAGATAAAAAGTGAAGATTGAAATATAAGAAAGGCTTTCCCGTATTGAGGAAAGCCTTTCTTATATCTTTTTATACAGTACTTTATGAAGGCCAATCGGTTCAATTTCAAAGATTTCACCATGCTCCTGAAAGCCTAATCGCTTGTAATAGTCAGTTACAGTAATTCGGCCATTACACCATAGGATGTTTGCTTTCCGTTCTTTTAAAATTTGTTCTGCCTTCTGAATTAAGGAGCTTCCAGCTCTTTTGTTCCGAAAGTTAGGTAATGTTGCCATTCCTCGTAGTCTATAATGGATACCTTTTTGCAAATCAGGATATATTTCTTTTGAGAAGGAAGCGATGCTAATCAACTCATCGTTTATAAAGGCACCTAAGTGGAATGTGTCTTTTTCGTAATCAGAAGAGTATTTACAGTCTGCTAGGGACTGATTGGGACGCAACACCGCTTGGCGTAATAAGTGTGTCTCGGATGCATCAATATACTGCACAGTAATCATGTTATCATCCTTTCTTATAAACCTTTTTCTATAAGTTGTATAAAGAAGTATGCAGGTGCAGCGAGAAGGCCGAGTATACTAGCGGTTCCGAGAAGGAGTGAAAGAAAAAGGAATGAGTATTTAACTCCATTTGATTTTTTCCAACCATAGCTGCAAATTTCAATGCTAACACCGATGAGAATAATGGCGACGAGTACTTCCGCTAATAATAAGAGAGCTAAAGTTACAATAGACATAATGTAATCCATCCTCATAATATGTGATAGTAACATTTTACCATATGAAATTAAAAAAATGCCCCTCAATTATGTGAGGGGCATTTTTTTACTCTAATATGTTTTTTAGTGTATCGATATGCTCTTTTGAACCTGTTACAAGTAATGTATCGCCGTGTTGTAGTCTTGTATCACCATGTGGTATTAATGCTTTATTACCGCGGTAGATTTGAATGACAAGTACATCACCTAAAAACGGAAGGCGGCGAAGCGCAATGCCGTTATATTTATTGCTGCGTAGTTCAACTTCGCGTACTGTTTCGTTTGCTGTTGTAATTAAGCGAACGAGACTAGGTTTATCAATAAGTGCACGTAATAAAATACGTGTAGAGTTAATTGTTGAGAATACAGCGATATGTTCTTGCGTTGCTTTTTCTTGTAGAAGTGGATCTTCTACACTTGCAATAACATGTTCAACACCTAGCTCTTTTGCATGTTCTGCTAATAATAAGTTTTGTTCATCATCGCTTGTTGCAACAACGACGCGATCTGCATCAAATGCTGTTTGTTCAGTTAATGATGCGATTGTGATGTCATCTAATTTCACGATAGGGAAGTCATGCGATTTCGCTTCCTCATCATTTATTTTGTTTTGACGCATCATATATAGCGTTACGTCATAATCTTCTCGTTTTAAATCTAGTGATAACGGAAGGGTAATTCTGCTCGCGCCAATAATAGCTACTTTTGGTTTTGGTGTTTCTACTTTTGGGAACATTTTTTTAAACAATATAGGTGCAAAAATACAAGTAATAACTGCGCTTAAAATAAGAGAGGCAGATAAACTTGGACTGATGATCCCTAGTTTTTCACCAATTTGTGCAGCCGCGATAACTAAAGAAAGTGTCGATGTTAATAAGATTGCACTTCCAAGTACGATATTACGTGGATACCATTTTCGTAAGACGAGTGATGGTAAGAGTTTTGAAATAAAGAGTCCTACAATTAAGATTGGGATCATTAGCATGCTAGAAGGCTCTTTAAAAATAGACCATACCTCTAGATTTACACCAACCATTACGAAGAAAATAGGGATGAAGAAACCATAGCCGATGGAATCAAGTTTTTCCACCATATCTTCATTGGGTGATAATAACGATACAAGTACACCTGCTAAGAAGGCACCTAAAATATTTTCTGCTCCAACAGATTCCGATAACCCAACTAAGATTAAAATGAGTGCAAAAACAGCCCGTGTATCAATTTGTACACTACCAGCTTTTAAACTATCTAAGTATGGAATGTTTTTAAAGCGTTTTGCAATAAAGTAAATGACAATACCGGCACCGAATAGAAGAAGTAAGAGCCACATACTTTGGCCGCTTTCGGAATTTAATCCGACGAAAACAGCGAGTAAAATCATTGTAACTAAGTCTGCAATAACAGCAACTAATAAAATGATTTGTCCGATTGCAGTTTTTCCTAGGTTGTTCTCTTTTAGTGTTGGTACAACAACACCTAAAGAAATAGTTGAAATAATTAAAGTCATGAACATTGCATTATCTACAAATCCTAGCCATACGAATAGTAATGATAGGGCATAAGATAAGATGAAAATAAATAAGAAGATAATGCTTGCTGCTTGAAATGTATTTGGTTCGTTTGTCGTATTTTTTTTCCCTTTTTGTTTAAAGATAGAAAAATCAATTTCTAAACCGCTTAAGAACATGAGGAAGATAAATCCTAATGTTGATAAAACTTGAAGCCACATATCTGGCTCAATAATATTAAACCCACTTTTACCTACAAAGATTCCTGCAATAATTTCTGCAACGACAACAGGAAGTGCTTTTAATTTAAAGCGTTGTAACAAAAGGGGAACGAAAAACGCGATTGCAACGACAACCATAAGTGATAGAACAGAAGTATGATGTTCCATTGCGTTCTCTCCCTTCAAATAAATATAGTACCTATTTAGCCATATAATAGGTAGAAAAGCAACGCATATGGATTCGATTTCATAAAGAAAGACTTTTCTTAACATTTGTCATAATAAGTATATTCTTCATGATTCTGCTGTTAATTCCGTAATGTGGATGTAATGGGGGAGGAGAATAAAAAAAAGACTGCTGAGATTCCTCAGCAGTCTTTTTCATGTACATTACATTGAGAAGAAGATCCATACAGTTAAACCAACTGTTGCAGTTGCAACGAAGAAACTGTATATCATTGTAAGAATTTGAACTCTTCCTTCTCCTTCTTTTAAATGCATGAACATAATTAATTGTAACAATGCTTGCGCAACAGCCATTATGATAATAGTTGTTAAGACTGTTGAGAGTGGCAATGTTGTGTAAAGTGCCACGTATAACGCTAGAAACGTTAATGCAAGCGATAAAATAAATCCGAAAACGTGTGACCAAGGGAATCCGCTATGCGCATGCCCGTTTGCTTGATTGTTGTTTTGAGCCATCTACGCCACCATCCCGTTCAAGTAAACTAGTGTGTAAATAAAGACCCAAACAAGATCAAGGAAATGCCAGTATAAGCTGATAATGAATACTTTACGAGCTGTAACTGGTGTTAAACCTCGTTTTAAAATTTGGATAATAACACAAATTGCCCAAATGATACCGCCTGTTACGTGGGCTCCATGCGTTCCAAGAAGAACGAAGAATGCAGATAGGAAAGCACTTGTTTGAATTGTTGCGCCTTCACCGATGTACATAATGAACTCTTCGATTTCAAAGAATAGGAAACCTGCACCTAAAAGTAATGTAAGGATGAACCATCCAAGCATTGCTTTTTGGTTGTGCTTACGCATTTCGTGAATTACGATACCACATGTGAAACTACTTGTTAAAAGTAGTAATGTTTGAATTAAAAGCGTTTTAAGTTCAAACAGTTGCGCTGGAGTTGGGCCATCTGCCGTACGACCAGCAAGGACTAGATAAGAGGCGAAAAGTGTTGCGAACAGCATAATTTCAGCCCCAAGAAAAATCCAGAATCCTAGGATATTCAATCTGCTTTGTTCGGATTGATATTCCAAAGGTAAGCTTTTATCTAAAGCCGCCATGTCATTTCACCTCTCATGCTATATGTTCTGTTTCTTTAATTTCATCAACACTTACGTAGTAGCCATCATCATAATCGAATGAACGATAGATTAAGCAAGCTAAAATACCAACGCCGCCGATTGCTGCAAGCCAGAACCAGCTAAATACTAATGCGAAACCTGCAAGACCGAAGAATAAAGACGCAATAATAGGCACACCAGAGTTACTTGGCATGTGAATTGGTTTGATATCTTCTGCTGCTGGTGTAACTGTTTCTCCGCGTTTTTTCATGTACCAGAAAGCATCAGCTTCTTTGATTTCAGGAAGTTTCGCGAAGTTGTAATGTTGTACAGGAGATTGAGTTGCCCATTCAAGTGTACGGCCATCCCATGGATCTCCAGTTGTGTCACGTTCACCGTGACGTGCACTCCAAATTACGTTGTAGCAAAGAAGTAGGAAGCCAATACCCATCATTACCGCACCAACAGATGCGATTTGGTTTAGCCATCCCCATCCAAGACTTTCAGAGTAAGTGTACATACGACGAGTCATACCGTCTAAACCTAAGAAGTACATTGGGAAGAAACAGATGTTGAATCCGCTCATAAAGATCCAGAATGTCCATTTACCTAGGCGTTCATTTAACATATGACCAGTCATTTTTGGATACCAGAATGTGAATCCAGCAAGCATAGCGAATACTGTACCTGCAATTAATACGTAGTGGAAGTGAGCGATTAGGAAGTAGCTGTTATGGTATTGATAATCAGCTGCTGCCATTCCAAGCATAACCCCTGTAACCCCACCGACTACGAAGTTTGGAATAAATGCCAATGACCAAAGCATTGGAACTGTAAAACGGATACGTCCTTTATACAGTGTAAACAACCAGTTAAAGATCTTAACACCGGTTGGAATCGAAATCGCCATTGTCGAAATCGAGAAGAATGAGTTAACCGCTGGACCTGCACCCATCGTGAAGAAGTGGTGAAGCCATACGACGAAACTTAGTAAAGAAATTGCAACCATTGAGTATACCATCGCACTGTAACCGAATAGACGCTTACGTGAGAATGTACTAATGATTTCAGAGAAAATACCGAATGCCGGTAAAATAACGATATATACTTCAGGATGACCCCATACCCAGAACAGGTTGGCCCATAACATCGGCATACCGCCGCTCGCCATCGTAAAGAAGTGAGCATCGAATAGACGGTCAAATGTCATTAATGCAAGAGCAACTGTTAATACTGGGAAAGCGAAAATAATGATAATTGTTGTAATTAAGATTGACCAAGTAAACATTGGCATTCTCATTAAAGTCATACCAGGTGTACGCATTTTTAAGATAGTAACAAGGAAGTTAATACCGGTCATTAGCGTACCGAGACCTGAAATCTGTAATGCAATTGCGTAGTAGTTATTTCCTACGCCTGAAGTAAACTCTGTACCTGCCATTGGGAAGTAAGAAGTCCACCCAGCGTCTGGAGAACCACCGATTACGAAAGCGATGTTGAATAACATTGCTCCGACAAAGAATAACCAGAAACTTAAAGCATTTAAGAACGGATATGCAACATCACGAGCACCAATTTGTAATGGTACTACAAGGTTCATTAATCCCATAACGAATGGCATTGCCATGAAAAGAATCATTACTGTACCATGCGTTGTAAAGATTCCGTTATAGTGTTCAGCGTTTAAATAAGTTGTTTCTGGGAATGTTAACTGTGCACGGATCATTAAACCATCCATACCACCACGGAATAACATGATAACCGCAGAAATAATATACATGGCTCCGATTTTTTTATGGTCAACAGTTGTCAACCATTCGTCCCAAAGCCATTTCCATTTTTTATACTTTGTTAGTACGAAAATGATTGCTAATGTCACAAGAACGATAGAAGCGTCTGCACCGTAAATAATCGGGTCACCTGTGACAAAGAATTCATCAAGCTTCACTGTGTTCACTCCAATCTGTTGGAATAATAGCTATTATTTTTTGTTTTTGTAGTAGTTGTAATCACAATATTCAAGTGATTTTGGATCTACATAACTTAAGTGGTGACTAGAGAACGTCATGCGTCCAACTACACCAGGTTTAATAATTTCGTTGTATTTCTGTTCTGTTAACTTATCAGCAGTTTGTTGTACTTCTTTAACCCACTTGTCATATTTCTCTTTAGTTTTCGCTTCAACTTCGAACTCCATGTGAGTGAATCCTTCACCAGAGAAGTTCGCACTACGACCTAGGTAAGAACCTGGTTTATCAGCTTGTAAATAAAGATCCATAATCATGCCATCCATTGTGTACTTCATACCACCAAGTTCTGGTACCCAGAAAGCATTCATTGGGCCGACAGAAGTCAGTTTGAATTGAATTGGTACACCAGCTGGGATGTTTAAATAGTTAACGGTTTCAATTTTTTCCTCTGGGTAACTGAATAACCATTTCCAGTTTGCAGATGTAACATAAATTTCAACTGGTTTAATATGTTTGGACTCTTTCGGAACCTCTTCCGAAGCATAAGTTGCTTTTACTGTTGGAATCGATAATGCGATAACGATAATAACAGGAACAAGCGTCCAAATAATTTCTAGTAATGTGTTACCGTGTTGTTCAGGTGGCTCATAGTCCATATTCTCTGGTTTTTCACGATAACGAATCAAGATGACTGTAAACAGAATGAATACAATTGCGATAATTAATGACATAAGCAAGAATGACCAAACAATTAAATCATACTGTGCTTTTGCAACAGGTCCTTGCGGATTTAATACTGCGAGTTTTTTATCACAGCCACCGAGGAACAGAAGTAATGATAACGGAAGAAGCGAAGCCAACTTCCAAAACGCTTTCTTTAGTTGCACGATTGAAAATCTCCTTTCTCCTTGGATTGAAACTATGCCAATAAAACAATATAAACCTATTAATTTATAGAAGGCAATAGTTTTTGATATATTGTTAAAAAATAGACACAAATGCACACTTTTTAAGGTGAATATCATTTGTAACTTGATTACATTGTAAACTATTTTCCAGAGAAAAACGTGATTGTGAAAATTTTAAGATAAATAAAGTTATACCAGGATATCCAAGAAATAGAAAAAAGCTATCTTATCATAAGAAAGATAGCTGAATATTTTGTATATTTAGTTTATTTCTTGTGTGACAGTTCGTGGCTGTTCAAGTTTGACAATTTTTTTATATTTAACTTGGTATAAAATGTAACAAATAATCATGAATGGAATGCCACAATAAAGAGCAATTCTTTGATCTGGAATGAAAGCCAAACTAACAAATGTAATGAAATTGAGCGAGAACGCTACGATTGGAACTAGTGGATAGAGCGGTGTACGATATTTTAAATCATTTATGTCGCCACCATTTTTCACGAAATTTCTACGGAAGAAAAACTGTGAAGCGGCGATTGACATCCACACGACAACAGCAGCCATCGCTGCAATAGATGTTAAAACTAGAAAGACAGTATCTGCCGCAAATATACTTGTTAATAAGGAAAGGCTAGCGAAAATTAGGCTGAAAATTAATGCATTTAGCGGTACACCTTTTTTAGTTAATTTCGTAAATGCTGGACTTGCCATTCCTTGTTTTGCCATCGCCCACAGCATACGAGAATTTGCGTATAGACCAGAGTTAGCAACGGATAATACAGCTGTAATAATAACAAAGTTCATAATGTCTGCTGCATATGGGACACCAGCTACATCAAATACAAGTACAAAGGGACTTTCGACTAGATTAGCCTCTTGCCACGGGAGTAAACCTACAACAACTGATATCGCTAAGACGAAGAAGAAGAGAGTTCGCCAAATTGTATTTTTGATTGCTTTTGGAATTGTTTTTTCAGGATTTTCACTTTCTCCTGAAGCGATTCCGATTAATTCTGTTCCTTGGAAGGAGTAATTTACTGTAATCATCGTAAGAAGAACAGCTAATGCACCGTTTGGAAATAGCCCGCCATTTTCAGTGAAATTATGAAGCATTGGAGCTGGCTTTCCATTAAAGTCTAGTAGACCGAACATAACAGCGCCACCAAGTACGATGAAAATAACAATTGTTGCGACTTTTACACTTGCGAACCAAAACTCTGCTTCTGCATATGCTTTTGCTGATAAAGCGTTTACGAGAAAGAGCGCTGCTGCAAATGTAACGCACCAAATCCATGAAGAAACGTCTGGAAACCAGCGTTTCATTAAAATACTTACAGTTGTTAACTCTACGCCAACTGTAACAGCCCAATTTAGCCAATACATCCAACCGACAACAAATCCAAAACCAGGTGAAATGAATTTGCTTGCATAGCTTTGGAATGAACCTGCTTCTGGCATAGCAACGGATAATTCACCAAGACATAACATCGTTAAATACATAACAAATCCACCGACTAAAAATGCAAGAATAGCACCACCAGGTCCGGCATTATGGACAATTTGACCAGATCCCATAAATAGCCCGGTTCCGATAACACCGCCGAGTGCAATCATAAATAGGTGTCTACTTTTCATTGTTCGTTTTAAATCTGTTTGTTCAATTTGTTGATTCATATGCCCCTCACCCCGTATTTTCTTGAATGTGTGAACTTCGTTTTATTCTGAGTTTTTAATCATTAGTGGGGGATGCAACACACACTCGGTTTATTTACTATGAAATGAATGGAGTATGTAAAAAAACGAACTATGACTAAATACTCTAAGAATGTTTGTTAACATGGTGATATCTTCACCATGTTAACAATTTTGATTTTAGCAAAATATTCTGGAAATGTATATTTATTTTTCTTTTTATTAAAAATAATTAGAATTTTTATAATTAATTCTATGAGCGATAATTCACATGATCTTTCTAGCAAACTAGTAAGAAGAAGGGTACAATGATAAGAGTTGTGTCTGTAAAATAATAATTAATGGAGTTTTGTTTATAATGAAAAAGTTAAAATATCTTTTTGTTTTTGGGATTATACTTGCTGCTGCATTTTTTATAGGAAAAGATAAAATTATGCAAAAGGCGCAAGTTCTACGCTTAGAGTTTCTATCTGAAATGAAAGAAGCAGCTATGATTGAGGATGTTCCGTTTATTAAACAATTACCAGAATTACCTCGAGGATGTGAAGTGACAAGTTTAGCTATGTTGTTGCAATATAAAGGTGTACAAGTAGATAAGATGCAACTTGCTAGCGAAATTCATCGCGTTCCATTTGAACAAAATGGCGTACGGGGAAATCCTTACGAAGGGTTTGTTGGAAATATTTATACAAAGGCAGAGCCTGGATATGGTGTATATAATCAACCGATTTTTAATTTGGCAGAAAAATATATTCCTGAAAAAGTAATTAATTTAACAGGTAGAGACATGCAAGATATATATAAAGTAATTAGTTCTGGTTCACCGGTATGGGTCATTATTAATACGACGTTTAAGCCGCTAGCTGAAAGTAGTTTTGAAACATGGAATACGAGTTCAGGTGAAGTGAAAATTACATATTATGAGCATAGTGCAGTAGTAATTGGATATGATCAAAACTTTGTATATGTAAATGATCCTCTTAAAAATAATCCGCGTTTGGCTGTTCCACGAGCAGAATTTGAGAAAGCTTGGGAGCAAATGGGAAAACAAGCAATTACTATTTTATAATAATGAAAAAGTCATCTTTTGGGTGGCTTTTTCTTTTTGAGTTATTATTACAGAAAATTTAGAAGATTCTTTTAAAAGTTAACAATTCACGTTATAATAACATTTAACTTGGTGAAGAAGGAGTGAAGGGGTATGGATGTTGCAAAGGAATTTGTTTTGTCAAAAAATCAGTTAGTTGAGTGGAGAAGGCATTTTCATAAGTATCCAGAGTTATCTTTTCAAGAAGAAAAAACATCGCAGTTTGTGTTCGATATACTTCGGAAATTCCCATATTTAGAAGTGTCACGGCCGACTAAATATAGTGTGATGGCAAAGTTAGTAGGTAAACATCCGGGCAAAACAGTTGCGGTTCGAGCCGATATGGATGCTCTTCCTATTCATGAAGAAAATGAGTTTGATTTTATTTCTACATATAAAGGTGTAATGCATGCATGTGGTCATGATGGACATATAGCGATATTACTTGGGGTTGTACATAAGTTAGTAGAAGAAAGAGAGAAGATTAAAGGGGAGATTCGTTTTCTATTCCAACATGCTGAAGAAAATTTTCCTGGTGGTGCAGAGGAGATGGTTGCTGCAGGTGTAATGGAAGGTGTGGATTATATTATTGGTGCTCACCTTTGGGCGTCGTTAGAGGTTGGGAAAATAGGTGTTATTTATGGTCCTGCAATGGCTGCACCGGATGTTTTTAAAATTAAGATAGAGGGAAAAGGTGGACATGCTGGAATCCCTCATGAAACGGTGGATAGTATCGCAATCGGAACACAAGTCGTTTCGCAACTTCAGCAAATTGTATCTCGCCTCACGAATCCATTAGATTCGCTCGTAATATCTGTTACGCAATTTCATGCGGGGACAACTCATAATGTAATACCAGAGCAAGCCGAGATTGAAGGGACAGTGAGAAGTTTAAGACATGAATTACGAGGTGAAACAGAGAAGAAGATTGAGCGGATTGTGAAGTATATTACGGAATCTTACGGAGCGAAATATACATTTTCATATGAATATGGATATCGACCAGTTGTAAATGACTATGAAGCTACAGAGCTTATTGAACAAACGGCATTACAACTTTATGGAAGGGATAGAGTTGTTCGTTTACAGCCAACGATGGCTGGAGAAGATTTTTCAGCGTTTTTACAAAAGGCACCGGGGACATTCTTTTTTATCGGAGCAGGAAATAAAGAGAAAGGTATTATATATCCTCACCATCACCCTCGTTTTACGATTGACGAAGATGCATTACCGATTGGAGTGGAAGTCTTTGTATCAGCCATTATGAACTTTATAAGTAAAGGAGAATGAGATGAAGAAAATACACATCCTAGCGCTTATTCCAGTTCTTTGTTTAGTAGTTGGGCCAATATTTGCGAATTCAGTTACTCCTTACGTATTAGGGATGCCCTTTTTATTATTTTGGGTATTATTATCAGTGTTTATTACATCTCTTTGTATGGGGCTTGTGTACGTGTTTGATCCTGCTAATAAGGAGGATGTAAAATGACTGCATTACTTATCATTATTTTATTTTTGTTTCTCGCACTATTTTTAGGGATTCGGGCACAACATGGAAAAGATATGAATTTAGAGCAATGGTCAGTTGGAGGAAGAGGGTTTGGCACTATTTTTGTTTTTCTCCTTATGGCAGGTGAAATTTATACGACGTTTACATTTTTAGGAGGAAGCGGCTGGGCATATAGTAAAGGCGCACCTACCTTTTATATTTTAGGTTATGGTGCTCTAGCTTATCTTTTATCGTATTTTTTATTGCCACCGATTTGGAAGTATGCAAAAGAGCATAACCTTGTTTCGCAGTCGGATTTTTTTGCGAAGAAATACAGAAGTAAGGCGCTTGGACTTATTGTTTCAATTGTTGGTGTTATTTCCATCATCCCATATCTTGTTTTACAGTTAAAGGGACTGGGAATTATCGTTTCAGAAGCGTCTTACGGAAGGGTATCACCTGTTGTTGCGGTTTGGATTGGTGCTATTGTTATAACTATATATGTAATGGTTTCAGGTATACACGGTTCAGCTTGGACGGCTGCTTTGAAGGATATTATGATACTGTTTATCGTTATGTTTTTAGGTATATATTTACCGTATCATTATTATGGAGGATTTCAGCCGATGTTTGAAGCTGTAGAAGCAGCGAAACCAGGATTTTTATCTTTACCTGAAGAAGGAATGAGTATTTCTTGGTTTGTTTCTACTATTATATTAACGGCCCTCGGTTTCTATATGTGGCCTCATACATTTGCTTCTGCTTTTTCTGCAAAAAATGAAAAAGTATTTCGTAAAAATGCAACAATTATGCCATTGTATTCTTTAGTGTTACTTTTCGTATTTTTCGCAGGGTTTGCTGCTATATTGCAAGTTCCTGGGTTAAAGGGAGCGGATGTAGATCTTTCGTTAGTCCGTCTTGCTTTACAAACTTTTGATCCTTGGTTTATTGGGATTATTGGTAGTGCGGGAGTATTAACGGCATTGGTTCCAGGCTCTATGCTTGTTATGGCGGCTTCTACACTGTTAGCAAAAAATATTTATCGAACGATCGTTCCGTCTGCTTCAGATAGACAAGTTGCTAAGATGGCAAAATTATTTGTGCCTGTAGTAACGCTCGTGGCAGTTTTATTTACATTTAAAGGAGGGGAAACAATAGGAGCACTTCTCTTAATGGGGTACAGTATCGTTACGCAACTTTTCCCTGCACTTGTATGTAGCTTGTTTCCGCGCCAAATTGTTACGAAGCAAGGAGCGATTGCAGGAATGGGAGTTGGGCTGTTAGTGGTCGCATATATTACCTTATCTGGCTCAACTATAGCTACGATGTTTCCGAGTTTTCCGCAGTATATAAAAGATTTGAATGTGGGCATAGTCGCATTGTTAATTAATATGATTGTGATGTTTGTAGTTAGTGGATTTACAAAAGGTGTATTTATAAAGAAAAACACTACAATAGTAGAAAAGTAATTCGTTTATTGGAGCTATCTTTGCAAAGAGATAGCTCTTTTTTGTATATATTTTCTTCTATTAGCGGAATCTAACTAAAAACTTGTTGAAAAGGAAGTTAGGTGGGGAAATTGTTAGAGCTTGAAGGTAACTTATTTGAAGTTATGAAAGAAATTAGGGATGAGTTAGGTTCACCTAATGATTTAACAATTAGAGAATTTGTTCTTGCTGGGAGTTTTACACGTTGTGCGGTTGTGTTTTTATGTGGGTTAACAGACAAGGATAATGTTTATAAATATGTAGTTCGTACTCTTCAATATGAAGAAGTGCAAAATGAAGCGGCTGTCGTTCAGACGTTATTGGATCGTTTTATTTCTATTGCGGAAGTGGGTAAGAAGACAACGTTTCCGGATATTATAAATGCGATTTTAGCGGGAGATACAGTTATATTAATTGATAATATTCAAACTGCTATCGTTATTAATAGTAGGGCTTGGGAGAAGAGAAGTTTAGAGCCACCAGTGACAGAAGATTTAATACGCGGACCGAGAGTTGGATTAAATGAAGATATTAATGTGAATAAAATGTTAATCCGACGCAGTTTACGCGATCCAAAGTTGAGGTTCCAATCTTATATTATGGGGAAGCGATCGCAGAAAGAAGTAACCCTAGTATATATAGAAGATATTATTAATCCTCACATTGTAAAAGAGTTAGATCGCCGTCTTCAATCAATAGTGACAGATATTATTTTGGAAACAGGTACGATTGAACAATTAATTCAGGATAATAATTTATCTCCATTTCCACAGTTTTTGAATACAGAGAGGCCAGATAATATTATAGCGTCATTAGCGAAGGGAAAAGCGGCCATTTTAGTAGACGGATCTCCGTTTGCTCTTATTGCACCGCTTGTGTTTGTTGATATTTTTCAATCTGTAGAAGATCATTACGAGCGCTGGGTGATTGGAACGTTACTAAGATTTTTACGTATGGGTTCAGGTATAATCGCGGTTTTGTTACCAGCTATGTATGTAGCACTTGTATCTTATCATCAAGGACTTATTCCTTCTAAACTGGCTTATTCAATTGCAGGTGCGAGGGAAGGTGTTCCGTTCCCAGCATATATTGAAACGTTAATGATGGCCTTGACTATGGAATTAATACGAGAAGCTGGAATCCGATTGCCGAAACCGATGGGACAAACGATAGGGATTGTAGGAGGTCTTGTAATTGGAGAAGCTGCGGTAAATGCAGGGATTGTAAATCCGTTTTTAGTTATTATTATTGCAGTTACTGCGATTGCTACGTTCTCGCTTCCTGTATATAGTATTACGATTACGTTCCGGATTTTACTTTTCGTCTTTGTATTAGCTGCAACTGCTTTTGGGTTGTATGGGATCATTCTAGCTCTGATTGCACTTGCTGTTCATATTACAAATTTAACAAGTGTTGGTATACCGTATACAACTCCAATTGCTCCTGCATTTTATAAAGATTGGAAAGAAGAATTTATTCGCATACCAAAAGCGATGTTGAAAGATAGACCGGAGTACTTACAAACAAAAGATTCTACAATACGTCCAAAGGAGCGAAAATAATTGAAACCATTTGAGTATGGCGATGAAGAGATTGGATCTCGGGAAATTGGGTTTGCGGTATCATCGACCATTATTGGTATAGGGGCATTGTCTATGCCAAGAGATATCGCTAACCAAACTTTATTTTCGGACGGTTGGATTATCTTGCTTTTGGGTGGACTGATTTGCGCAGTTTTAGGCTGGTTTGTGACGAGAGTGGCTATCTTATTTCCAAAACAAAATTTTGTTCAATATACGAGTGCGCATTTGACGAAGCCTGTTGCATACACAATTAGTAGTATTTTAGTATTAACGTTTGCTGCTTTGACAGCGTATGAATCGCGAATGATTTCAGTTATTTCTCAAACGTATTTATTTAGTGATACACCAATACAACTACTGTCTTTTTTCTTCTTATTAGTTGTTATTTATGGAATAGCAGGATCAAGAGCAGCCTTATTAAGGTTAAATGTTTTATTCTTGCCTATTGTTTTAATTGCGATAGTACTTCTTTCTTTATTGAATATAAATTTAATGGAAATAAATAATTTACTACCAGCTTTTCAAACGAAAGTAAGTCAATATGCTGTTGGAGTTAAAAATTCTATTTTTACGTTTATTGGATTTGAAGTAGCTTTATTTTATGCGGTGTTGCTGAATGATAAGACAGCGAAAAAAGCGCCAATGGCAGTCGCGAAAGCGGTGATGGTAAACGTGCTGTCATACATTTTAATTTATGTAACTTGTATTAGCGTTTTTACGTATATGACAACACGTGGATTGACATATCCAACAATTGAATTAGGGAAAGAAATTGAAATTGGTGGAGGATTTTTAGAAAGGTTTGATGCGATTTTTTTTACGACTTGGATTATTACTATTTATAACACTACAGCAATGTATTATGACGTCGCATCTTTATTGTTTTGTGCTATGTTTCCGAAAGTGAAGAAACAAATTTTTATTTTCATAAGTGCCCCTATTATTTTTATGGTGAATATGATACCTAGTAGTTTAAATACTTTATCAAGTTATGGGACTTATTTAGCTTGGATAGATATGGGGTTTGTTGTGTTAGCTCCTTTGCTCGTTTTAATTGTATATAAAATAAAAAGAAGGAATGGTGGAAATGAAACACCTTCTTAAAATTATAATGGTTATGGCTTTAACTGGATTTATGAGTGGGTGTTCTGAGTTAGAAGAGATAGAAGAAAGAGGATTTGTAGTAGGAGCGGCTTACGATATTGTGAAGGAGAAGAAAGCGAATCCAATTATGAAAGGGACCTATCAGATGGTACTCCCCAGTAAATTGTCTCAACAGGGTGGACAAGGGGGTGGGGATAGCGAAAATTATATTAATGTTAGTGCAAAAGCAGATAGTGTATTTGAACAAATAAGAATAATCGCCAAAAAAATTAGTCGTACATTATTTTTCCCTCATATACAGGTGATTATTTTCTCTGAAGAATTACTTTCACATCCATACATTTTACAAAATACGTTAGATGTATATATTCGCGATCATGAGATGAGAAGAAATATTCGTTTGTTCGTTTCTAATAAAAATGCCGAAGCTATTTTAAAACAAAGTGCCAAGCCTGAAAATTTACCGGCGCAGTATATTGATATGTTAGCTGAACACCCTCCGAAAAATGCCCAAATGATTGAGGCTGCAAGAATTGGTGAGGTGCAGGAAAAGATGATCTCTAACCGAAGTTTTGTATTACCTATTCTGGAACTAACAAAACAAGGAGTACAAATGAACGGTGCAGCATTGTTTCGTGGAAAGGATAATAAATGTGTAGGCAATTTGAGTGGGGAAGAAACAGTAGGGATGAATTATATAATAGGCAAAAAAATTGGAGGTTTTTTTACCATCCGTAAAAAGAATCAACTTATTACATATGAAATTCATAAGTTACGTCGAAAAATTAAAGTATCCACAACGAATGCTACAAAACCAAAGTTTGATATTCATTTATCTCTGGAAGGCACATTGGCTGAGTTGCATTTCAGTGATCATAAAAAGGTTTTGAATGAAAAGCGTTTAGAGAAGGATATATCGGAAGAAATGGAGAAGCGTATTCAAAAATCAATTAAACTTGTTCAAAAAAAATATAAGGTAGATGTACTAGAGTTAGGGGAAGTGTATAAGCGACATAATTATAAAGAGTGGAAAAAGGTAAGTAAGAATTGGGATCAAGGCGAAAATTACTTTAGTAATGCTGAAATTACTGTTCACGTTCATCCAACAATTGAACATTCAGGTTCAGCTTTACCGAAAAGAGTGAAATAAGGTGATGAAAGTTGTTTACTGGATTAGGAATTAGTTGCACGATATTAATGGCGGTGCTGCCGGGGGCTATTTATTTCATTCATAAAAAACTCACAACGTATGGAGCACAGCCGTGGAATACTGATGTACAAAAAAAGAAACCTGAATAAATTTCAGGTTTCTTTCGTGCAAAGCATATGTGAAGGGGGATGCCTTCTATGTATGCTTTGCTTTATACAAGCCCTAACCAATGTACCAATTGTGTAGAGAGGAATGTAACAACAATGGCGATAACGGTAGGGATTGCAAACGATAAGAATGTCCATTTTGCACTTTTTGTTTCTTTGTATATATTAACAAGTGTTGTTCCGCACGGGAAATGAAGAAGTGAGAACAACATTGTGTTTAACGCTGTTAACCAAGTCCAACCATTTTCTAGGAATAGATTTTTAATTTGATTAAAATCATCTATTTCAGTTAAAGCCCCAGTTGATAAGTAAGACATTAATAAAATTGGGATTACAATTTCATTAGCGGGTAGTCCAAGAATGAATGCAGCTAGAATAAAGCCGTCAAGTCCTAACATTTTAGCAAATGGATCTAGAAAGTTTACAAAATACATAAGTAAGCTTGTGTCACCAATAAAAATATTAGCAAGTAACCAAGTTAATGCAGCTGCAGGGGCAGCAACAACTATAGCTCGTTTTAAAACGTAGATTGATTTATCGAGTGTTGCGCGAACAATTGTATTCCAAACTTTTGGCTTGCGGTACGGAGGTAACTCCAGTGTGTAGTGAGTTGGAACCCCTTTTAAGGCTGTTTTTGATAGTACCCAAGAAACAGTTAATGTCATAATAACACCAATTACAACCATTCCAACTACAACGCCAGCAGTAACCAATGTTTGCATACTGCCTGTATAACCAGCAGCCATAAATAGTGAAGCCATTAAAATTAACATAGGCCAGCGACCGTTACAAGGAACGAAGTTGTTCGTTAAAATTGCTAGCATACGTTCACGTGGTGATTCAATGATACGTGTTGACATAATGGCTGCTGCATTACAACCAAATCCCATTGCCATTGTTAAAGATTGTTTCCCGTGTGCGCCGGATCGTTTGAATAAGCGGTCCATATTAAACGCGACACGTGGTAAGTATCCGTAGTTTTCTAATAGCGCGAACATAGGGAAAAAGATTGCCATAGGTGGTAACATAACGCTAATAACAGCACCGATACCACGGAACAAACCAAGTATTAAAATGCCATGTAACCATTCAGGTGCATGCGCTGCTTGGAACCAAGATGTTAAATATCCTTCGGCCCATCCGAAGAATTCGGCAATCATATCAGATGGTACGTTAGCGCCTGCAATTGTAAGATAAAAAATAATAGATAAAATACCGAGCATAATTGGAAATCCCCAGATTGGAGATGTGAAAATTTTATCTAGTTTTTCGGAACGATATAATTTATCAGTATTTGTATATTGGACAGATTCTTTACATATGCTTGCAGATGTTCGGTAAATATCTCCGACTATATCATCTCGTATATCTTCTTTTGAAAGTGTTTGTGCATGTTGAATAATATAGTCTAATGGAAGAGCTTTACTGGCTGAGTGAGATTCCATTAATTACGACCTCCCTTACAAGTGGTTCATTATGGTGTTTTTGAAGTGTAGTTAAGAAATTTTTATCTCCATCTAATATACGTAACGCAATCCAACGTGCTGGATACGTATCACCGAACACTTTATAAATTTGTGGTTCTAATTCCTGAATCATATTTTCGATTTTTTCGCTGTAAGTAATTTTAATTGGTGTTGGAATTAGTTTTTTATTTGCTACTTTTGCAATAACATTTAGCAAATGACCAATACCTACTCGGTTACGTGCTGAAATTTTAACGACAGGTACACCAAGTGATTTTGCTAATTTCTTTTCATCGATAACAATCCCTTTTTTCTCGGCTTCATCAATTAAGTTAATGCAAATGACTACATTATTTGTCATCTCCATCACCTGGAGTGCTAAATTTAAATTTCTTTCCATAGCAGTTGCGTCTATGACAACTACAGTTACTTCTGGTTTTTCAAATATAATATAATCCCTCGCTACTTCTTCGTCTGCGGAATTTGAGTATAGTGAGTAAGTTCCAGGTAAATCTATTAATGTATAATTACTTCCGTTATGTTCATATTCTCCTTCAGCTTTTAAAACAGTTTTTCCCGTCCAGTTTCCAGTATGTTGTTTTAAACCTGTTAAAGTATTAAATAATGTACTTTTCCCGGTATTCGGGTTACCAGCTAAAGCAATACGATGTTTGCTCATCTGAAATCATCTCCTATTAATACCCCGAAAATAAGGGAGCTTTCTTCTTTGCGCAGTGCAATAGTTGTGTTGCTCACTTGATAAGCGACCGGATCTCCAAGTGGACTGCGTTGCAATACTTTAATCGTTGCCCCTGGGATAAATCCCAAATCTAATAAACGTCGTTTCATAGTTCCTTCTAATTGTATCTTCTCAATTTGTACAAACTCCCCTGTTTTAAACTCGGAAAGGGGTTTAGTATTAGCCGATACCATAAAAGTTACCTCTTCTCTATATTTTTAGTGTTAGTTTAAAAAGTTTCCTTAGGTAAACTTTTTGTTAGTAATATAGTAGACTACATTGGATGATGCTGTCAATTAGTACTTTAAAAATATTCATTTAATTTTAGAATTGTTCCAATTTATTTAGTTGTACTAAAAAATATTACTGAAATTCTTTTTAATGTGCATAAATTAGGCGTGAAAAAGTTACAAAATACAGCGGAATTGTAAATGTAACTTTAACTAAAAGGGAAAAAGAGAGAAAAACATTTACATTGAATTTACATTGTTAAGAATAAATTTACATTACAGCATAGTTAGTGTGGTTTTTGTTTGCTTCTTTAACTACAAATGTTGGGATTCCTAGCTTTTGAGGATGATTATCGTCATTTACTTAAAATTAAAAATTGCTTAACACTCACATAATATTGTTGTCCTACAATGAATTTGTGTTCGAAAGAAAATGAATTCGAAAAGTGATAATCCAAATGGGGGTACAAGACATGGTTATGAAAAAAGGTATTAAATTTTCTTTAGCAGCTTTAGTGGTAGCAGGAGCATTAGTTGGGTGTGGGAAAGCAGAAGATACAACTAGTAAAGAAACTGCTAAAGGAAGCGATAATACAAAACAAGAATTATCAGGTACGATTGCAGCAGCTGGTTCTACAGCTCTTCTACCTCTTGCGGAGGAAGCTGGAAAGAAATTCATGGAGAAAAATTCAAAAGTTTCTATTCAAGTTCAAGGTGGCGGTAGTGGAACTGGGATTAACCAAGTAGCATCTGGTGCAGTACAAATTGGTAATTCAGATGTTCCGTCTGGAGATAAAATAAAAGATGCTGAAAAGGCGAAAGAATTAGTAGATAACAAGGTAGCGGGTATTGCATTCGCTCTTGTCGTAAATAAAGATGTAAAAGTTGATAACTTAACAGTGCAACAAGTACAAGATATCTTCACTGGAAAAGTAACAAACTGGAAAGAAGTAGGCGGAAAAGATGAAAAAATCAACGTAATTAATCGTCCGGCTTCATCTGGTACACGTGCTACATTTGAAAAAACGATTATGAAAGACGCGAAAATTAATGATGGAACTGGTACAACACAAGATTCTAACGGTGCAGTAGAGCAAGCTATCAATTCTACTCCAGGTTCAGTAAGCTATTTAGCGATGTCTTACATGGTTGGAGATAAAAAAGGTGCACTACAAACAGTGAAAATTGATGGTGCTGAACCGAAAGTTGAAAACATTGCGTCTGGTAAATATCCATTCTGGTCTTACGAGTATATGGTAACAAAAGGTGAAGCGAAAGAAGCAACAAAAGCTTACATCGATTATGTAAAAGGTAAAGACTTTGAAAAGCAAGTAGAAGATATGGGCTACATTCCAATGTCTAAATTAAATAAGTAATAAAGTTTTATGGGGCTGGCTGCAAGGCCAGTCCTGTTCATTTCAATCTGTGAAGTGGGGTCTGTCCTGTGATGAAGGGGAAAAAACAAATTAATTACGTGAAAAGTGAATATATAGGAAGATCACTTGTTACGTTTTGTGGTATTTGTATTGTTTTAATTACATTAGCTATTATTGCGTTTATTTGTGGTAAAGGTATTCAATCTTTTACACAAAGTGGTATCTCATTTACTGAGATGTTAACATCGACAAAATGGAATCCAAATGCTGATCAAGGATCCTTCGGGGCTTTAATTTTCATTGTAGGTTCAACGGTGGTTTCGTTAGGTGCGGTTATTATTAGTGCACCAATTGCTATAGCTCTTGCTATATTCATGAATTTAATTTCGCCAAAGTTTGGAAATAAAGTATTGAAGCCTGTTCTAGAATTGTTAGTTGGTATTCCTTCGGTTGTATACGGATTATTAGGGGTTACGATTTTAGTACCACTATTACGTGATTCGTTTGGGGGAGTAGGCTTTAGTTTAATTGCGGGTATTGTTGTATTAAGTATTATGATTTTACCTACTATTGCTAGTATCGCTTCTGATGCAATACGTTCTGTTCCATTTGATTATTTAGAAGCTTCTTATGGTCTAGGATCAACAAAATGGCAAGCGATTAGCCGAGTGATTGTTCCTGCTGCGAAAAAAGGGATTTTAACAGGTGTTGTTTTAGGCTTAGCGCGTGCTTTCGGTGAAGCGTTAGCGGTTCAGATGGTAATCGGGAATACGATTAAATTACCAGAAGGAATATATAGTCCGACAGCGACGTTAACTGGTATTTTAACAATGGACATGACGAATACATTGAACGGAACTGCTTGGAACAATGCGCTATGGACTTTAGCGATGATTTTACTTGTTATTTCATTCCTGTTTATTTTAGTAATTCGAGCGATTGGGCAAAGAGGTGAGCGATAATAATGAATGCAAGAACGGTAAATAAAGTTTGGACGGGTATCTTTTATGCGGTTGCGGCTTTAGTTGTAGCTTTGCTAGTGTTCTTAGTATTTGAGATTTTACAAAAGGGATGGGGATTTTGGGATCCTAATTTCTTGTTTGGAGAACCAAGCAATACAAGAGCTGGTGGTGGGATTGGTCCGCAGTTATTCAATTCCTTCTACATGCTTGTTATAACGCTTATTATATCTATTCCTCTTGGATTAGGTGCTGGAATATATTTAGCAGAGTACGCAAAACAAGGACGTTTTTTAAATTTTGTTCGTCTATGTATAGAGACGATGGCGTCTTTACCTTCTATTGTTGTTGGTTTATTTGGTTTGTTAGTGTTCGTTACAATGACAGGTTGGGGATACACAGTAATGGGTGGTGCTCTTGCTTTAACTATTTTAAATTTACCAGGTTTAACGCGTGTTTGTGAAAATGCGATTTCAGAAGTTCCTCATAATGTAAAAGAGGCAAGTCTTGGATTAGGTGCAACGAAGTGGCAAACAATCGCTCGTATTATTATCCCATCGTCATTACCACAAATTATTACAGGGATTATTTTAGCGGCGGGTCGTATATTTGGGGAAGCGGCAGCATTAATTTACACAGCGGGTTTAACATCCCCGATTTTAAATTCAGCAGCGGATTTCTCAAGTCCTGCGCATCCTTTAAATCCGTTTAGACCAGCTGAAACATTAGCGGTTCACATTTGGAAGTTAAATTCTGAAGGAGTTATTCCAGATGCGAAGTTGATTGCGACAAAATC
The DNA here is from genome assembly GCF_026540675.1 of Bacillus sp. GC_Bacil_1. Classification (NCBI taxonomy): domain Bacteria; kingdom Bacillati; phylum Bacillota; class Bacilli; order Caryophanales; family Bacillaceae; genus Bacillus; species Bacillus sp. GC_Bacil_1. Next base: position 4,403 of record NZ_JALNUG010000019.1, on the reverse strand, counting down.
TGCAGCTGTATTAATTATTATGGTATTACTATTCAATGTTATTTCACGCTTGATAGCATCTATATTACACAAGCGCTTTACAGGAACGAAAAGAAAAAGTAAAGCAACGAAAAAGGTAAAAGCGGCATAAATTATAAAGAAGAACTCTCTATTTTATAAGTAGGGGGTTCTTTTGTATTTTAATATAGAAGGAATGGATGTAATGATTGTTGAATTTGTGATTAATTATAAAGAAGAACAGATGTAATTTAGAGAGGAGTTTTAATTTGTTTTTTCTGCAAATGTCAGGTTTTCCTGGGTCAGGAAAATCGACAGTTTCTAAGTATATAGCGAAATTAACAGGTGCTGTAATTATAGATCATGATGTTTTGAAATCCGCGTTGTTAAAATCATTAAAAGTAAAAGGAATTGAATCAACGATTGTTGGTGGGCTTGCGTATGATGCCGAATGGGTATTGATTGATTCTTATTTAGAACAAGGGCATAGTGTTATATTGGATAGTCCGTGTTTATATGAGGGAATGGTTGAAAAAGGAATTAAATTATCAACTAAACATGGTGTGAAATATAAATATATTGAGTGTTATCTTAATGATATGGAAGAGATTAATAGGAGACTGCAAACACGTAAGCGTATGATCAGTCAAATTGAAAAGGTGGAGTCGGAAGTAGGTTTTGAAAAGTGGTTAAATGGTAGTCAAAGACCTTTAAATAATGAATACCTTATTGTGGATTCTAGTAAACCTATAGAGCAATATGTGGAAAAAATGATGGATTATATGACTAAGTAGAGAAAAGACGTTATCTTCATTTGTGAAGATAACGTCTTTTGTTTTTAAATATCAGGTGTTTCTGTAGAAGTGCTTATTTTCCTACGGGAGCGTCTTTTTCTCCCGATTTTATCTAATAGTTCATACATAACTGGAACGACTACTAATGTAAGAACAGTCGAGACTGCCAAACCGCCGATGACAACGACGGCTAAACTTTTTGATACCATACTTCCTGCTTGGGATTGGCCAAATAGGAGCGGGAGCATAGCAACGATTGTTGTAATAGCTGTCATAATAATTGGGCGTAGTCTAGTAGAACCTGCTTCAAGTAAGGCTTCTCTAGTTTCCATTCCGTGTTCCCGATTTTGTTGGACTCTTTCTATTAATACAATAGCGTTTGTAACGACAATCCCGATTAACATTAATGCGCCAATCAAGGAATTTACATCAACAGGTGTTCGTGAAATGATTAATCCTAAAATACCACCGACAGCAGCTAACGGTAAGGAGAATAGGATTGCAAAAGGAGCGCGTGCTTGCCCGAAGGTGATAACCATAATTAAATATACAATCCCGATTGCAATCCCCATAATTTTGAATAAATCTGTAAAATTCTCTTGCATAGATTCAGTAGCTCCTGCGATATTTACTTTTGAACCGCTAGGTAAATCTAAGTCAGTTATCGCTTTATTTACTGCTGTGTTTACTTTACTCAAATCTTCATTTGAAGCTTCGGCGGTAATTTGAATTGTTTCTTTTCCGTCTTTATGGAAAATTTCTGTTTGCGTTTGTTTTTCTGAAATAGCTGCGATGTCTTTTAAAGGAATTGGTCCATTAGTAGGTGATAGTATGTTTGTATTTAAAATATCTTCTTGTTTAGTAATGTTTTCCTTTTTATGTTCTATCATAATAGTAGTTTTTTCATTATTAATTGTAATTTCGCCAATAGGTGACTTCTTCATAAGGAATGCTACTTGTTGCGCAGCTATTTCTGGTGTTAAACCTAGTTGTTCAGCCTTTGTTTGATCAATATGAATTTGCCATTCTTTCTTAGAGTCTTCTAAATTCGTTTTTACTTTAGAAAGATCATCCATGCTTTTTAGTTTTGTTTCGACGATAGTAGCCGTCTCTTTTAAATCCGCTTCGTTAGTAGCTGTTACGTTAAATTGTAAGTTGTTGCCGCCGCCAGAGCTTGAATAACTTGTTTTTATATAATCAAGTTCAGCAGGCTCAAAAGTTTTATTTTCCTTTTTTAACTCTTTAATATATTGATCAATATCAGAACCTTTTTTAAAGACTACAAATATACTAGCAAGGTTATTTTTAGTTGTTTGCCCCCATTGTGCATCTTCTTCGCTAGATCCCATTCGTAAAATAACGTCTGTTACATCTGAATTAGAAAGTAATTTCTTTTCGAAATCAAATGCTTTTTGTTTTTGAGCTTCAGCATTATAATCGGCTGGAAATGTCATGTTAATAGATAACATTGTGTCGTCCTCAGATTTTATGTTTGCTTTCGGTAGTAATATATAGGCTGCAATTGATCCTGCAAATAATAAAAATGCAGTAAGTAGAATAATGAATTTATGAGAAAGAGACCACTTTAACGTAGCGACATATCGTGATGAAGAACTTGGCTTTCGATGCTTTGTTTTTTTGAGTAGTAAAAAAGCCATAAGTGGAACGACTGTGAGTGCAACGATTAAGGATGATAGAATAGAATATACAACTGCTAATACCATAGGTAACATTAATTTTCCGATTGCTCCTGATACGAGGCCGATAGGTAAAAAAACAGCGACCGTTGTTAAAGTAGAAGAAGTAATTGCGACGGCGACTTCTTTTGTTGCATCAAGAATAATATTTTTAGAGAAAGAATCTTTTTGTAAACGGCGGAAAATATTCTCGATGACAACGATACTATCATCGACGAGACGTCCAACCGCAACAGCTAAACCACCAAGGGTTAAAATGTTAAGTGTGATGTTAGATTGATGTAGTAAAAAGAGTGTTAATAAAATAGATAATGGAATACTGACAACAGCGATGAGTGTTGTTCGGAAGTTACGTAAAAAGATTAAGATAATTAGAGTTGCAGCGATTGCTCCAAGTATTACTTCTTTTCCCATGCTAGTAACAGCATTTTCAACTTGTTCATGGGTTGAGGCCAAAAGTTTAATGGAAAACTGATTTTTATATTCCTTATTTATCTCTTTAACTTTTTTATCAATCTCTTTTCCAATTGCAACTGCATTTTTGCTCGGTTCTTTCATGATGATTAATCCAGTGCCTTCTTCTCCGTTTATATGTGAGATTGTATCGTAGTGTTGTTTGATTTCGATTTGAGCAATGTCTTGCAATTTCACTTGGGGTACCACAGTGATGTTTTTAATGTCATTTACATTTTTTATGTCCCCAATGATGCGGAGGTTGTATTCTTCCTGATTAACAGTAATTGCCCCAGCTGGAGTAGAAGTTTCTTTTCCTTGTAAAACAGTGAGTACCTGCTGTGATGTTACGTTTTTGTTTTTTAATTGGTTCGGATCAAGTACGATAGATAATTCAGAGGTGGATTTTCCGAAAAACATAACATTAGCAACACCATCAATGTTTTCGAGTTGTGGTACGATTTCTTTTTCAATTTGTTTTTCATCTGCTTTTGAAAACCCGTTTTGTTTCTGGATAGTAATTTGGGCGAGTGGAATCATAGAAGTGTTTAGTTGACTAACTACGGGCTTGGTTACATCTTTAGGTAATTTAATTGTATTGACGGCTTTTTCGACTTCGCGTGCTGCATCTTTCATGTTTGCTTTTGATGTATACGCAATGTCGATACGTGATAATCCCTCGTATGTAGAAGAAGTAATGGTGTCGACGTGTTCTAAATTGCGAAATTGTTTTTCGAGAGGATCAGTTACATCCTTTGTCATCGTTTCAGCGTCGAGTCCTTGAGATAAGGTTGTGACGGTAATTGCTGGATTGTCGATACTTGGTAAAAATTCCATAGGTAATTTAGAGCCGGAATAAACACCGAGTATGGAAATGAGAAAAATCATGATGATAATGGCAGCTCGGTTTTTTAATGAAAACTTTGTTAACCTATCCATAAAATAATTCCTCCATTGGTTTATTTATAGTTGAGTACATCCTTTCTTACTATATAACAAAAAATGGATATTTTTCATTAATTAAATGTAAAAAAATTCTAATAATATTCTTAAGTTTATATTTGCATTGAAATTGTTTAATGTGGATGGGATTTTTTCTTACGGCTAAGTTATATCGTTATTCTATAGAAGGATAATTATTATAAACTTTAATATAGAAGAGAATGAAAACCTGGGAAGGTATTGTGAAATGCAATTTGGTTGAATGAAGTGTAGTAGTATACAATCAGAATAACTATTTTTAGTAGGAAGGATAATAATTCTTTCTATAGAAGAAAGTAGGATAGATAATTTTTTTGTGTTTTTTATAAAAAACACTTGTTATTTAAAAATCATGATGGTATATTAATAAACGTCGCTGATGCGGAAACGCAGAAAACGACAAAAAAGAAATTTAAAAACTTAGTTGACATCGAAAAATGAAGATGTTAATATGATGAAGTCGCTTCTGAAGCGGCGGACA